>DAIPZP010000103.1:0-6473 GCA_036782155.1 Propionibacteriaceae bacterium | reverse complement strand
TGTTCTCAACTATTCCGCTGAGCTCGCTGGCCACGATCCCGACCCTAGACCCGGGTCAGCAGCTCGGCGAGCGTGATGGCGTTGAGCTCAGTGAGGTCGCTGACCTGTTTGCGGCAGCTGAAGCCGTCCGCGAGAACGATCGCGTCAGACCCGGCCTCCCGCAGCGCCGGGAGCAGCTCATTCTCGGCGACCAACGAAGACATGTCGTAGTGGCCCTCTTCGACGCCGAAGTTGCCGGCCAGGCCGCAGCAACCGCCGAGCGTCACCACGTCCGCGCCGGTCTTCTCCAGCAGCGCGGCGTCCGCCGACCAGCCCAGCACGGACGCGTGGTGGCAGTGCGGCTGCGCGACGATCGTCGCCCCGGACAGATCAGGCGGTGTCCAGTCGGGGGTGTCGGAGAGCAGCTCGGCCAGCGTGCGTACGCCCTGTGCCACCTCGCGCACCCGAGGATCCTCCGGCAGCAGGTCAATGGCGTCAGAGCGCCACACCGCCGTACATGACGGCTCGATCCCGACCACCGGCACGCCGGACGCCACGATGGGGTGGAGGATGTCGAGCGCGTGCCGCAGCTGGTGCCGCGCACCGTCGAGCTGGCCGGTGGTGATCCAGGTCAGCCCGCAGCATGCCTGCTGGTCGAGGAACTGCGGGTCGTACCCAGCCGCGCGCAGCACGTCGATCAGCGCATCGGTGGTGGACGTCTCGAAGCCATCGGTGAACGAGTCGACCCAGATCACGCACGGCTTGCCGTCCGGGATCATGGTCTCCTCGACCCGCTCCTGGCCCAGGACCCGGTTCGGACGCGACGCGAAGCGTGGCAGCGGCCGCCGCTGGTCGACCCCGGCCGCCCACCGCGCGATGTGCACGATCCCGGGTACCCCGAGCAGCACGTTCGCCAGCCGTCCGAGGCCGGGAACCCGGCCCACCAGCCGGATCCAGCGCGGCAGCCAGCCGAGCGAGTAGTGACTGCGAGGACGTACATGTCCGCGGTAGGCCTCGTCGAGCACGTGCGACTTGTACGCAGCCATGTCCGTACCGGTCGGGCAGTCGCTCGAGCATCCCTTGCACGCGATGCACAGGTCGAGGACCTCGTGGACCTCCTCGGCCCGCCAGCCGCCGGTCACGAGCGAGCCGTTGACCATCTCCTGCAGCACCCGCGCCCGGCCGCGCGTCGACGTGGCCTCGTCGTGGGTCGCCTGGTACGTCGGGCACATCACCCCGCCCGCCGAGTCAGCCGCGACGCACTTGCCGACCCCGGTGCACCGGTGGACATCGGCCGCGAACTTCGGCTGGCTCTCGCTGATCGGCGACGAGCGCCGCTCCCACTCGCGGATCTGCCCCTCGACAGGATCCGGGTCGACCAGCACGCCCGGGTTCATGAGTCCCTGCGGGTCGAACAAGGCCTTGACCTGGCCGAACAGCTCGATGGCGCCCGGCGAGTACATCGCGCTCAGCAGCTCCGAGCGTGCGCGGCCGTCGCCGTGCTCTCCGGAAAGCGATCCGCCGTACGAGGCGACCAGCCGGGCGGCATCCGTGACGAACTCCCGGTACCGCTCAGGCCCGTCCTCGTCGATCAGCGGGAAGTCGATGCGGCAGTGGACGCAGCCGTCGCCGAAGTGGCCGTAGGGGAGACCGTGCAGGTGGTACGAGTCGAGCAGGGCGTCGAATTCGCGCAGGTACGCACCGAGCTTGAGGGGCGGCACGGCCGCGTCCTCCCACCCGGCGTACGCAGGCTTGGCCAAAGACACGCCCGCCAGACCCGCACCGTCGGCCCTGATCGTCCACAACGCTGCGGCAGCGGACCCCTCGGGCAACCACCCCTCGATCGCACCCGAGTCGGCGAGGAGTCGCTCTGCGCGAGACCGGACCTCGGCCAGGTCGTCCCCGGCCAGCTCCACGAACACCCAGCCGTCGCCCCGGGGAAGCGGGGGTACGGCCGCGTCGCCGCGCCGCCTCCGTACGACCTCGACGATGCGCCGGTCCAGACCTTCCACGGCCGTCGGCGCGAACGGCAGCACGACCGCCATCGCATCGGCCGCCTCGGCCATCGACGCGTAGCCGAGCGCCACGGTGACGCGATACACCGGATCACGCACCAGCCGTACTGTCAGCTCCGTGGCGATCCCCAACGTCCCCTCGCTGCCCGCGAAGAAGCGCGGGATGTCGCCGGTCAGCAGGTGCTCCAGCGAGTAGCCCGACACCTGGCGCCCGAACCGCCCGAACTCCGCCTCGACGAGGTCGCGCCGCGACTCGGCCAGCGCCAATAGCGCCTGCCCTGTCGCAGAGCCGCCGGCAGCCGAGAGCCGCAACAGCTCGCCCGTACCGGTCACGATCTCGGCGTCGAGCAGGTTGGTCGCGCTCGTCCCGTACCCCAACGCTCGCGGCCCGCACGCGTTGTTGCCGACCATGCCGCCGATCGTGCAGCGGGTCGCGGTCGACGGGTCCGGCCCGAAGCGCAGCCCGTTCGGCTTCGCCGCCCGCTGCAGCGACTCCTGCACGAGGCCCGGCTCGACGACAGCGGTCATTGCCTCCGGATCGATGGACCGTACGGCGGTCAGGTGGGCGCCCATGTCGACGACAAGGCCCGCGCCGAGGGCGTTCCCAGCGCAGGAGGTGCCGGCGCCACGTCCGGTCACCGGCAGCTCCACCATGCGGGCGGCCACCAGGACAGCCTGCAGCTCATCGGTGTCCCGTGGCCGGGCGACAGCCAGAGGGACGATGCGGTAGATCGAGGCATCCGTCGAGTACAGAGCCCTCGCGGTCGTGGTGCCGTCGACGCACGTGGCGGCGTCTCCCAGATGGTGGCGGAGGTCAAGGAGCTGGTCGCCGGCGAGCGCGGTCACACCGTCACCCTAAGGCGTTCGTGCGCGACGGCTCACTCGATCTCGGCGGCGAGGACGGCGGCCATCGCGCGACCGAGCGCCTCGAAGTCCTCGGGCGCCACAGCGTCGACGAAGACCTTGCGTACGGACTCCACGTGGCTGGGGGCGGCCTCGACGAGTTTCGCCATCCCCTCGTCGGTGAGCGTGGCGAAGACTCCGCGCCCGTCGGTGCAGGTGCGTTCCCGCGCGACGAGGTGCTCGGCTTCGAGCCGGCTGACAGTGTGGGTGAGGCGGGAGCGGGACTGGTGGACCAGCAGCGCGAGGTCGCTCATCCGCATGCGGCGCTGCTCTGCCTCGGACAGGACGACGAGGATCTCGTACTCGGCCAGATCGAGGTTGTGCGGACGCAGCCACTCCGTAAGAACGGCATCGATTCGGGCCACGCCAAGCAACCAAGAACGCCAGATCCGCTGTTGGTCTGCGTCGAGCCAGCGGGTCATAGGAGAACTGTATCCATCGATGATTGAATCCCGTACGGCACCCTCCCCATAGGGACCCCTGCTGTCTTCGCGCGATTGTGGCTACGATCGGCGGCACACAAATGATGCAAGGGGGCGCACCGTGACGGAACGCGAGACCATCGAGGCCAAATGTCCGCCATCGGTGGGAGCGATGCTCCGGCGACGGGTGCAGCTGACCCCCGCGCGGCCTGCCTTTCAGTACCCCGACGCACGCGACGCGTGGAAGACGTACACCTGGAGTGATGTCGGCGATCTCTCTGACGCCATCGCCGCGGGCCTGCTGAGCGCCGGCGTCGAGCACGAGCAGCGCGTAGCCATCGCCTCGACCACATGCGTCGAGTGGATCCTCGCCTGCTACGGGACAGCCCTGGCTGGTGCCGCCACGACGACGATCTACCCGAACACGACCGACGAGGACGTTGCCTACATCCTGTCCGACTCCGGGTCGGTAGTGGCGTTCGTCGAGGATGCCGATCAGGCCGCGAAGATCACAGCCCACTCTGAGCTCGACGAGCAGGTACGGGTGATCGTCCTGTTCGCCGGTACGGGCGACGGCGACCGGATCGTCCCCTGGGACGAGTTCCTCGGCAGGGGCAGGGCGTACGCCAAGGAGCACCCCGACGCGGTGAAGAAGGCCACGGAGGCGACCGGCCCGGACACGCTGGCGACCCTCATCTATACGTCGGGCACGACGGGCCAGCCCAAGGGTGTGGAGCTGGTTCACCAGTCCTGGACCTATCTGGCGGTCGCCATCGACACGATGCACTTCATCGACATGGACGACCTGCAGTTCCTGTGGCTGCCGCTGTCGCACGTGTTCGGTAACTGCCTCCTCTTCATCCAGCTGCAGATCGGGTTCTCCTCGGCGGTCGACGGGCGACTCGACCGGATCGTCTCGAACCTGGGCGAGGTCAAGCCGACCTTCATGTGCGGTGCCCCCCGGATCTTCGAGAAGGTCCGTTCGGCGGTGCTGACCGGCGAGAACTCCGTCGGCCTCAAGGGCTCGATCGCGCGCTGGGCCTTCGCGAAGGGCCGCGCGGCGATGCCGTACCGCCTCGAAGGCAAGCCGCTGCCCAAGCTGCTGGCCGTGCAGTTCGCCGTCGCGGACAGGCTGGTCTTCAGCAAGCTCCGGGCCCGTCTCGGCGGCCGCATGAAGTTCATGGTCTCGGGCTCGGCCAAGCTGTCCCGGCAGATCCAGGCCTGGTTCTACTCGGCGGGGCTGCTCATCGTCGAGGGCTACGGGCTCACAGAGACCAGCGCGGTCGCGCACGTCAACCACTGGAGCGAGCCGAAGTTCGGCACGGTCGGCCGCGTGACCCCCGGCATGGATCGGATGATCGCCGACGACGGCGAGGTGCTGGTCCGCGGTCCGCTCGTGATGCGCGGCTACCACAACAGCCCGGAAGCGACCGCCGAGGCGATCGACGCCGAGGGCTGGTTCCACACCGGAGACATCGGCATCCTCGACGAGAACGGCTTCCTGCGGATCACCGACCGCAAGAAGGACCTCATGAAGACGTCCGGCGGCAAGTACGTGGCGCCGCAGAAGGTCGAAGGCACGATCGTCGCGAACGTGCCGCTCGTGTCGCAGGCGATCGCCGTGGGCGACGGCCAGAAGTACATCGGCGCGCTGCTCGTCCTCGAGCCGGACGCGCTCCGCCGCTGGGCAGAGCGGACCGGCAAGGCGGGACTCGGCTACGCGGAGATGACTCGGCTGCCCGGGATCAGGCACTGGATCGACCACCAGATGACGCGGGCCAACAGCAAGCTCGAGCGCTGGGAGACGGTCAAGAAGTACGCCATCCTCGACCACGAGCTCACCGTCGACTCGGGTGAGGTCACGCCGAACATGAAGGTCCGGCGAGCCAACGTGGTCAAGGACAACCAGGAGATCGTCGACGCGCTGTTCGAGACGAACGAGGAAGACGGCTTGTGAGCTTCACCGTCGAGGTCCCCCTGCGCTGGGGGGACATGGACGCGCAGGGCCACGTCAACAACGCGGGGTTCGTCGACTACCTGCAGGAGGCCCGCGTCGACTTCCTGCTGGCCAGCCCCGTGCCGTACCTGCTGGGCGGCGGGGTCATCGTCGTGAGCCACCAGATCGAGTACCGGGCGCCGATCTCGTACTCGACCTCACCGGTGGTCGCCGAGGTGACGGTCGCCGCGGTGAAGGGGGCGGTGTTCGAGCTCGCGTACACGCTCACCCACGACTCCCAGGTCGCGGCGATCGCACGGACCAGGCTGTGCCCGTACGACTTCGAGAAGGGCAGCGTGCGCCGCCTGACGGTCGACGAGCGCAACTTCTTCACCTCGCAGCTGGAACCGATCGCGCCGCTGCGCGAGTCGCGCCGGCTGCCCGTCGACGGGCGCGCGATGGAGACGTCGCTGCGGGTGCGCTGGTCGGACCTCGACTCGTACGGACACGTCAACAACGTGAAGTTCTTCGACTATGTGCAGGAGGGGCGGATCGCGTTCTCCGAGGCGGTCAGCACGGAGATGGCCCGGACCCGCGGTCAGGGCACTGCCGACTACCTCTGGATGGTGGTGCGCCAGGACGTCGACTACGTGACGCAGCTCGAGTTCCGGCTGGAGCCGTACCGGGTCGCGACCGGTGTCGCGAGCATCGGCACGACGTCGATGTCGTTCTGCTCGGAGATCCGCGACGACGCTGGTGTCGTATACGCGAAAGCGGCGACCACCGTCGTCTGCGCCGACCAGCAGGGTCGCCCGGCGCCCATTCCGGACGCCTGGCGTGACGTGCTCGCCCCGTACATGCTGGGCTAGATCCCGGTCTCGTCGCGAGCGGGGTAGTGCTCGAGGGTACGGAGGGCGGCGGCGCGCACCTCGTCCCGTAGCCAGACCGGCTCGACGACCAGCAGGTCGGGCGCCTGATAGACCGCCATCGCCGCGACGACCTGCGGCAGCCGAACGGCCAGACGCCACAGCACGCGCTGCTCGTCCGCCTCGTCGCTGCGGATCGTGGTCCCCGGCGCAAGCTGCATGCTCACCATGCGGCGCACAGGCTCTTGCTTCTCCCGCGACACCGACAGGACGATTTCGACCGGGTCGTCCCGCTGTTCCAGGCCGCTGCGCAGCTGTGCCCAGATGTCGGCGAGCGGGCGTGTGTCCGACG
>DAIPZP010000102.1:0-6485 GCA_036782155.1 Propionibacteriaceae bacterium | reverse complement strand
ATCGTGACCGGCGTCGTCGCGCTGATGCTGCAGAAGGCGAAGGCCGAGGGTGCGAGCCTGACGCCGGCCGAGGTCACGAGCCGCCTCGAGCTGACCGCCGACCCGCCGCCCGGTGCCGTACCGGACGCCCAGCTCGGCTACGGCACGGTCGATCCGGCGCGAGCCGTCTTCGGGCCGTTCCCGCAGTCGGCGAGCGCGAGCGCGACGCCGACCAGAACTCCCTCGGCAGGCCCGCTCGAGATCCCTGCCGGTCGTGACACCATGCCGATGATCGTGGCGGTGGCGGTGACGCTGGGGGTGCTCACGCTGTTGGCGGGGGCCCTGCTCGTACGCGAGGCGCTCTCTCCGATGCGTCGCCGCAAGTACGCGCCGGCTAGGTCGGACGAGCCATGAACCGCCTCGAACCCCGGCCGTGGAACCCGTCCCGCCAGTACGAACCGAGCTCGTGGCTCAGCCGTCCCGTCGTGGGTCTCGCGCTCATCATCGGCTCCACGCTCGGCATCGTCGGTGTCTCGTTCTTCGGGCCCTCGGCGGTGACGCTGTCGCTGGGACCGAGGTACGGAAGCCTGCTGCCTCCCTGGTACATCCCGTCCACGTGGAACATCGCGCTCGGCGACTGGGTCGCGGTGATGGCGACCTACGTGTGCATCGCGCTGGGCGCAGTGGGGATGTGGATCCTCATCCGGGCGCTCGCGGCGGGGTGGCGCCCGGTGCCGAAGAAGCTGCTCTGGCTCGGGATCGCGCTGCAGGTCTCGGTCTCGCTCGTCACGCCACTGACAAGCGCAGACGTGATGATGTACGCCGCGTACGGTCGCTTGCAGGTGCTCGGCCGCGACCCGTACGAGATCACGGTCGGCGAGATCTTCCGCACCCAGTTCGACGCGGTGCTGCGCTGGACCGAACACCCGTGGCAGGACACGCCAAGCGTGTACGGGCCGATCGTGTCGGCGAGCCAGATGCTCGCGAACCAGCTCGGCGGTACGTCGATGCACGACGTCGTGTTCTGGCTGCAGATGCTCTGCCTGGTGCCGATGCTGCTCATCGGGATCATGGCCTACCGCATGGCGGCAGGGAATCCGCTTCTCCAGTCGAGGGTGGCGATCTTCACCCTGGTCAACCCGGCGATGCTGTGGGCGGTCACCGCGCAGGCGCACAACGAGGCGTTGGCGGTGATGCTGGCGTTCGCGGCGATCGCGGCGATGCGGCGCTGGCCGTGGCTGGCCGGTTTGCTCATCGGGCTGGCAGGGGCCGCCAAGGTGAACATGGTGCTGTTCGGGATCGCGATCCTGTGGGGCTACCGGCGAGAACCCAAGAAGCTGGCGGTGATCGCGGCCGCGGCCACCGTACCGCTGGCCATCTGCTACGGGCTGTGGCAGCCGTCGGCCCTGGTCTCGGCGGCCCGCAACACCACCTACGTGAATGCCGGCGCCTGGGCGGGGCCGGTCTTCGGGCTGCTGACCCACCAGGGGCTCAGCTGGAATGTCTCGAAGATCATCATCAACGCCGTCGCGATCGTTGGCTGGGTGGTCTTCGCCGCGATGCTGTTCCGGCTGATTGACGTCCGGCCGCTGCCCGGCATCGCCGACCACGTCCTCGACCCCATGAAGGACCCGACGTCGGTGGCCGTTCGTACGGCCGTGGTGCTGTACGCGTCGTGGCTTGTCACCACGCCGAACTCGTTCAGCTGGTACGACCTCATGGCCTGGATGCCGTTGGCCATCGCCTCGGCAAGCAGGCTCGACGGCCTCATGCTGTGGCGTACGACCTGGCTGTCGGCTGCCTTCGTCACCGCTCGAGCCATCGAGTACGGACCGGTGATCGGCCTGATCGGCAACCGCATCCGCGACACCGCGTGCGTCATCGCCCAGATCCTCGTGCTCGTGGCCATCGTGTGGTGGTACATCCAGAGCCGGCTGCAGGCGCGGCGTGCCGCCTCGGGTTGAGCGTCCTCGTGGGGTGGGCGAGGTGGCGCTGATGCTCCCGCGTGGCTACGCGGGATTCGCGACGCTGGAGATCAAGCGCTCGGTGTTCCGGGCCGAGGTCGCGCGGGTCGACGATGAGGAGGCGGCCCGTACGGTCATCGCCGCGGCCCGCAAGGCTCACCCCGACGCACGCCACCACTGCTCGGCGTTCGTCCTCGACGTCGACGACGCTCAGCCGATCGAGCGCTCGTCGGACGACGGCGAGCCGGCCGGTACAGGGGGGATGCCGATCCTCGCCGCGCTGCACGGCTCCGGTCTCATCGACGTGGTCTGCGTCGTGACCCGCTGGTTCGGCGGCGTGAAGCTCGGCGCCGGGCCGCTGGCAAGGGCGTACGGCGACGCGGCCGGTGCCGCTCTCGCGCAGGCGCCCCGCGTCGAGCGCGTCCTGCGTCCCCGGTGGCGCGCCCACGTCTCGTACGCCGACGTCGGCCGCCTCGTCAACGACCTCACCGCGCGTGGCCTGACGGTCGAGCCCGAGTACGGCGCCGACGCGTCCCTGCTCATCACCGCCGATCGAGGACGGGATGTACGGGAGGTCGTGGCGGCCCTCACGCAGGGGACAGCCGTGGTGGAGCCCGCGGGCGAGGTGGCTGTCGAGACGCCCTGGTAACGCGGTTGCGGGGCCCGCGTAGGGTTCTGACCCGTGACCGTCCCGTCGACAGACCACGTGATGGCGTTGACGCCTGCCGTGCTGCGGGTGACCTTCGGACACGGATCGGTGATCCGCGGCGAGGACTATGCGCGGCGGGGGATGGTCACAGCGCTCCGGTCGGCCGCGTCCGAGGCGGCGACCGTGCTCCAGGCCAAGGTCAGAGGGTCCGGCTTCAGGCCGTATGAGACGGTCGTCACGGTTCGGCACGGCGGGTCGGTGACCAGCCTGTGCACGTGCCCGGTGGGGGTCAATTGCAAGCACGGCGCGGCCGTGGTCTTCGCGGCGCAGCGGCGCGAGCCTGAGGTGCAGGCGTGGCAGCAGGCCGTGCGTCAGGTGACCGCCGGGGTGCGCCCGCCGGAGGAAATCACCCCGCTGGCGTTGCAGGTCGAGCGAGGTGGACCTGACGCCGCGGTGACGCTCCGCGCCCTCACGATGGGAGCGCGGGGCAAGTGGATCAAGACCGGCGCCGCGTGGGACGACCTGGCCAACGTGTGGGGATCACGGTGGGACGAGGACCAGCGCCGGGCCCTCAACGAGCTGGGCCGCCTCAGGCTGGCCTACTCCTCGTACTACTACCGGGGCGGTCCGGACCTTCTGTCGATCACCCTCTTCGGCCCGGCGGTCTGGTCGGCGCTGCGGCGGGTGGTCGAGTCGGGGGTGGGGATCGTGTCCGGTCGTGACACACCGCCCGTACGGATCCTTGCTGATCCGGTCGAGCTCGTGACAGGGATCACAGCGGCAAGCGGAGGTATCGCTGTCGAGACCGGGGTGTTGGCCGACGGCCGCGAAATGTCCGTACGTCAGGTGGAGATGATCGGTGAGCCACCGCACGGAGTCTCCGTGGACGATGGAGACGAGCTGCTGCTGGGTGGGTTCGCGAAGCAGCTCTCCTCGGCGCAGGCGATGCTCTTGCGGAGGTACCGCAGGATCGAGATCCCGGCGGACGACATCCCACTGTTCGCCACGGGGTTCCTGCCGTCCCTGCGGCGGGCGGTGCCGGTCGCGGTCGCCGATGACGTGGAGCTGCCCGAGGCGCACCCGCCGGTGGTGAGGGTGGAGGTGTCGTTCCTCCCCGGGCATGTGACCGAGTTGCGCTGGGGTTTCCGGTACGGGATCGGCGACCAGGTGATCGACGTCGCCGCGGCGCCGACGCGTGGCGAGCCAGACCTCCGCGACGCACGGGCGGAGACTGAGCTGGTCCGGCGGCTGCCGCAGCGACCGTGGGCGGTGCTCGATGGGCAGACCCCTCGGTTGGTCGCGGCGTGGCGGATGCGCGGCCCCGAGTCGGCGGTGTTCGTCAGCGACTGGCTGCCTGTGCTCGAGGATGACGACGCGGTGGTGGTGACCCTGGTCGGCGACCGGCCCGAGTACCGGCTCAGCGAGGAGGGGCCGACGGTCACGCTGGCCGTACGGGATCCCGCCGACGGCGCGGACTGGTTCAGCCTGGACGTACAGGTCAGCCTCGACGGCGAGGTGATCGACTTCCCCGAGCTGTTTGCGGCGCTGGCCAGGGGCGACAGCCACCTGGTGCTTGACTCGGGGGCGTGGTTCAGCCTCGACCGTCCCGAGCTGGACCAGCTGCGAGCGGTGATCGCCGAGGCGGCCCTGCTGCAGACCGACGGCGCCGCAGGGCTACGGCTGCGGGCCGAACACGCCGGGCTCTGGGAGGAGCTCGTGGCCCTCGGCGTCGTGGCCGAGCAGTCGTCGGCGTGGCGGCGGGCCGTGTCGGGCCTGCTCGACCTCACCGCGGTGCCACAGGTCGCCCTACCGCAGGGGCTGACGGCGACGCTCCGCCCGTACCAGCTGATCGGCTATCACTGGTTGACGTTTCTGTGGGAGACGCGGCTCGGCGGCATCCTCGCCGACGACATGGGCCTGGGCAAGACCGTCCAGCTGCTCGCGGCGATCCTGAGGGCGCGCGAGGAGGAGCCGGACAGCCCGCCCGTACTGGTGGTCGCGCCGACGTCGGTCGTGCCGACGTGGGCGGCGCAGGCGCGCATGTTCGCGCCGGGCCTGCGGCTGGAGGTCGTGGAGCGGACGAGCGCGAAGCGCGCCGAGCTGCTGAAAGAGGTGAGGGTACGGGCGGACATCGTCGTCACCTCGTACACGCTGCTGCGTCTCGACGAGGACGAGTACGGCGCACAGCCGTGGGCTGCCGTCATCTTCGACGAGGCGCAGTTCGTGAAGAACCGGCAGGCGGCCACGTACAAGGCGGCGCGGCGTCTGCGGGCCCGGGCCAAGTTCGCCGTGACCGGCACGCCGATGGAGAACAACCTCATGGACCTGTGGTCGATGCTGTCGATCGCCACCCCCGGCCTGTTCCCGAGCCCCGATACGTTCACCGAGTTGTACCGCAAGCCCATCGAGAACGAGGGCGCGCCGGACGTGCTGGCGCGGTTGAGGCGGCGGGTGCGTCCCGTGATGCTGCGGCGGACGAAGGCGGAAGTGGCGACTGAGTTGCCGCCGAAGCAGGAGCAGGTGCTGTCGATCCCGCTGGCGTCGGGACATCGACGGCTGTACGACCGCCACCTGGCCGCCGTACGCAAGCAGGTGCTCGGCCTCGTCGACGACCTCGGCAGGAACCGGATTGCGATCCTGGCGTCGCTGACCCGGTTGCGTCAGCTAAGCCTGTCGCCGGCGTTGGTGGATCCGGCGCAACAGCCGGTGTCGGCGAAGATCGACGCGCTCGTCGAGATGCTCGGCGACATGATGGCCGAGGGTCACCGGGCTCTCGTCTTCAGCCAGTTCACGGGCTTCCTGGCGTTGGTGAAGGCGCGACTGGACGCCGAGCGGATCACGTACGTCTACCTCGACGGCCGCACGCGCAACCGCGAGCAGCGGATCGAGACGTTCAAGAACGGTACGGATCCGCTCTTCCTCATCAGCCTCAAGGCGGGCGGCTTCGGCCTCAACCTCACCGAGGCGGACTATGTCTTCATCCTCGACCCGTGGTGGAACCCGGCCGCCGAGACCCAGGCCATCGACCGTGCTCATCGCATCGGTCAGGAGTCGACGGTCATGGTCTACCGGCTGGTGAGCGAGGACACCATCGAGGAGAAGGTCGTCGCCCTCCAAGAGCGCAAGCGCCACCTTTTCGACTCCGTCATGGGCGATGCCTCAGGCCTCGGCGCGCCTCTCACCGCTGACGACATCCGAGGGTTGCTGGAGCCGGACTGACCTGTCGGATGGCACCGTCGTGGCTCGGACGAGCGTGCGCCGCCCGGGTCCAGGAAGGCGAGCGTATCACCGGTGATACAGTGATGGCATGAGCACTGTTCCCGTACGTGATCTCAGAAATCGCAGCGCGGACGTCCTGGCGCGGGTGACGCAAGGGGAGTCACTGACCGTCACGCGTGACGGAGAGCCGGTGGCGACCATCAGCCCCCTGCCGCGACGACCAGTCGGGGTCGCGCAGCTGATCGAGCGCCGCAAGCCCCTACCGCTCATCGATGCCGCTGCGCTGCGGGCCGACCTTGACGAGCTGCTGGACTCGGCGCTGTGAGCGAGACGGAAGATCGGGGCATCCTCGACACCTCCGTGCTGATCGAGCTGGCCGTCCTCGATCCCGCGCAGTTGCCGGGCATGGCACTCATCACTGCGATCACCCTTGCCGAGTTGTCCGTCGGGCCGCTCGTCGCGAGGACCGACCAGGAACGTGCCGCTCGACAGGCGCACCTTCAGCAGGCCGAGGCCGACTTCGAGCCCCTCCCGTTCGACGCCGCGGCCGCGCGAGCCTTCGGCCGGGTCGCGGCGGCGCTGCGTCACGCCGGACGCAAGCCCGCGGCTCGGGCCTATGACGCCCAGATCGCAGCTATCGCCATCGCACACCAGCTGCCGCTCTACACCTGCAA
>DAIPZP010000101.1:0-6528 GCA_036782155.1 Propionibacteriaceae bacterium | reverse complement strand
TCGGCGACCAGGCTCGTGTGGCCGGCGTCGTCGAGGTCGGTGATCACGTAGCCCAGGGATCCACGCGTACCGAGCACCTGTCCCGCGATGTTCACGTCGTGGTCGCCGATGACGGCGTTGAGCCTGGCCAGTACGCCCGGCACGTTGCGGTGCAGGTGGAGGATCCTCGTCTGGCCGCTCGGCGTGTTCTGGATCTGGGGCAGGTTGACCGACAGCACGGTGGACCCCAGCGACGCGTAATCGGCCAGCTTCGTCGCGACGAAGCGCCCGATGTCGCGCTGCGCTTCCATCGTCGACCCACCCACGTGAGGCGTGAGGATCACGTTCGGGATCCCCTGCAGCGGCGTGACGAAGTCCTGAGTGTTCACGTGCGGCTCGTTGGGGAAGACGTCGATCGCGGCGCCGGCGACGCGCCCGGACACCAGCGCCTCGCGCAGCGCGTCCAGGTCGACCACCATCCCGCGGCACAGGTTGAGGAACAGCGACCGCGGACGCATCTTGGCGAACTCCGCACCCGTGAAGAAGCCCGCGTTGCCGGGACGCCCGTCGACGTGCAGCGAGACGACCTCAGCCTGGGCGAGCAGCTCGTCGAGCGAATCGCAACGGCGTGCATTGCCGAGCGCCAGCTTGTCGACGATGTCGTAGAAGATGACCCGCATCCCGAGGGATTCCGCCAGTACAGACAGCTGCGACCCGATGTTGCCGTAGCCGATGATGCCCAGCGTCCGTCCGCGTACCTCGTGCGACCCCGCCGCGGACTTGTCCCACGTGCCGTCGTGCATGCCGGCGTTCTTGTCGACCAGGCGGCGGGCCAGCGCGATGATCTCCGAGATCGTCAGCTCGACGACGCTGCGGGTGTTTGAGAACGGGGCGTTGAACACGGCGAGACCCGCATCGCTGGCCGCGTTGAGGTCGATCTGGTTCGTACCGATGCAGAACGCGCCCACGGCCTGGAGCTGCGGGTGAGCGGCGATGACCTCGGCCGTCACGTGCGTGGCCGACCGGATGCCCAGCAGCGCGACACCCTCGAGCGCCGCGTTCAGGTCCTCAGGCGAGAGGGCACCCGACTGCTGCTCGACCTCGTACCCTCGCTCGAGGAGGATCCGCTCGGCGTCGGGATGGACGTTCTCCAGCAGTAGCGCCTTCACAGCGAAGCATCTTGCCACGACCTGAGCGCGTACGGCACCGAGTCACGTCACACGGAACGTCGGGATGGCCGCCAGCAGCTCCCGCGTGTACGCCGACTGCGGATCGCGGTACACCTGCTCGCTCGGGCCCTGCTCCTCGATCCGGCCGTGCCGCATGACGATGACGGTGTCGCACACGTGCCGCACGACCGTGAGGTCGTGGCTCACCATGATGAGCGTGAGACCGTTGGCGGTCACCAGGTCCTGTACGAGGTTGAGGACCTGCGCCCGTACGGACACGTCCAGGGCCGATACCGGCTCGTCCGCGATGAGGACCTGCGGCTTGGGGGCGAGCGCCCGCGCGATCGCGACCCGCTGCCGCTGACCGCCGGACAGCTCGTGCGGGTACCGGTCAGCCACGTCGAGCGGCAGGTCGACCGACTCGAGCACCTCGGCAAGCCGGGCGCGATGGTCGGTGGGTACCTCCCCGCTGACCCGCAGCAACCTCGACCGCAGCGGCTCCGTGACGATGGCGCCGACCCGCATCCGCGGGTTGAGCGAGGAGCGCGGGTCCTGGAAGACGAGCTGTACGGACGAGCGCAGCCCGCCGAGGTCCCGCTCGGCGCGATGCGAGACGACCTCGCCGCCGAACCGGATCTGACCCGATGTCGGCGGGTCGAGGGCCGTCATGATCCGTACGAGCGTCGACTTGCCGGAACCCGACTCCCCCACGATCCCGAGCCGCTGACCGGGCTCGACGGACAGCGACACGTCGTCGACCGCCAGTACGGATCCTGGCGCGCCGACCCGTCCGTACCGTCGGCTGACATGGTCGACCTCGTACAGGCTCATCGTCCGGCCTGCCGCGCGTAGAAGTCCTCGACCGTCGGCAGACGCTCCCCCGGCGCCACCGCGTCGATGCGCGCGGTCGCCACAAGACCCTGCGTGTACGGATGGGTGGGAGCCGTGAACACCTGTGACATCGTGCCCTGCTCGACGATCTCCCCGTCGAGCATGACGAGCACCCGGTGGCAGAGCTGCGACACCACGGCGAGGTCGTGGGAGATGAACAGGCACGAGGCGCCGACGGCGTCGAGAGCCGTGTCCAGCAGGTTCAGGACCGTCGCCTGTACGGTCACGTCGAGCGCCGTCGTCGGCTCGTCGCAGATCACGAGGTCGGGCCGGTTGATGAGCGCCATCGCGACCACGACCCGCTGCCGCTGACCACCACTGAGCGCGTGCGGGTACGCGTCGGCCACCCTTTCGGGATCCTCCAGCCCCACCTCGGCGAGGATGTCGATGACGCGACCCCTTGCCACCCCGTGGCCGAGGTGCTGGTGCAGAAGAAGGACCTCGGCGACTTGGCGCCCGACGGGCATCGTCGGGTCGAGCGCGGTCATCGGCTCCTGGAACACCATGCTCATGAGATCGCCGCGCAGTGGCGCGAGCTCGCTGTCGCGCAGGCCCACCAGCTCGCGTCCCGCAAGGCGGATCGACCCCGACACGTACGCGTTCTCGGCCAGCAGCCCCATGACGGCCAACGCGGTGACCGTCTTGCCCGACCCGGACTCACCGATCAGGCCCAGCCGCTCCCCCGGCTCGAGGCCGAACGAGATGCCGTGGACGACCTCGCGGTGGGACCGGCCGAACGCGATCCGCAGGTCGGTGACCTCCAGCAGGGGGCTCATGCGGCCTCCCGCAACCGCGGGTCGAGGTGGTCCCGCAGTCCGTCGCCGAGCAGGTTCAGACCGAGCACTGACAGCGCGATCGCCAGGCCGGGCCAGAGGGCCTGGATCGGCGAGGTGAAGATGTACGTCTGGGCGTCATGCAGCATCCGACCCCAGGTCGGGGTCGGAGGCGGGGTGGCGAGGCCGAGGTATGAGAGGGCCGCTTCCGCGAGGATCGCGATGCCGAACGAGACGGAGGCCTGTACACCGAGGACCGCGGCGATGTTCGGCAGCACGTGCCGTACGGAGATGGTCCACCGGGACGTGCCCGAGGCCCTCGCGGCGAGGATGTAGTCCTGCGTCATGACGATGAGCGTGGCGGCGCGGGCGACCCGCGCGAACGCCGGGATCGAGGCGATGCCGATGGCGACCATGGCGGTCAGCGTCGAGGCGCCGACGGCGGCGGCGAGCAGGATCGCGAGCAGCAGCGCGGGGAACGCGTACAGGATGTCGCTCACCCGCAGCACGATCTCCGACACCCAGCCGCCGCGCATGCCGGCGAGAACGCCGAGCGGTACTCCGCCGAGCGCGGCGAGGCTCACCGCGACCACGCCGACGAACACCGTCGTCCTGGCACCGACGAGCAACCGGGACAGGATGTCGATGCCGAAGCCGTCTGTACCGAGCAGGTGACGCCAGCCGGCCGCCTGCAATATCTGCGTGGGCTGTACCTGCAGGGGGTCGTAGGGGGTCCACGCCAGCGACACGAGCGCCGCGAGGATGACCAGCGCGACCAGCACTATGCCGATCCACAGCCCTGCGCGCCTCATCGGGCATCACGGCCGCGGAGCCGGGGATCGATGAGCAGGTACGACAGGTCGGTGAGCAGGTTGATCACCAGCACGGCGAACACGAGCACCATGACGATGCCCTGGACGACGATGAGGTCGCGGTTCGCGACGGCCGACAGCAGCGCCGTACCGAGACCCGGTATCCGGAACACCTGCTCCACGACGATCGCGCCGACCAGCAGCGTGGCCAGCTGGAGGCCGATGACGGTGACGACGGAGATCGCGGCGTTGCGGACGCCGTGGCGCCAGAGGGCGCGCCAACGGGTCCAGCCGACGGCACGGGCCGTACGGAAGTAGTCCTCGCTGAGCACCTCGATGAACGCGCTCCGTACGTAGCGGGTCAGCACGGACGACTGCACGATCACGAGCGAGAGCACCGGCAGGACGAGGTGCTGGACGAACGACACCGGGCGCCATCGGCCGGTCGCGTCGACGAGCTCGGTGTAGCCGTTCGCCGGCAACCAGCGCAGCGTCACGGCGAACACGATGACGAGCAGGATGCCGGCGTAGAACGCGGGGATCGACAAGCCGACCTGCGAGACCGTCGAGGCCGTAGCGCCCTGCCAGCTGCGGCGCTTCATGGCGGCGAGCATGCCAAGCGGGAGTGCCACCAGCGGCGCGATGAGCATCGAAATGACGACCAGCCACGCAGTGACCCCGATGCGCGGCGCGACAAGCGCTGTCACGGATTCGCTGGTCAGATAGGAGCGTCCCAGGTTGCCGGTGAGCATGTTTCCGGCCCAGGCGAAGTAGCGGACGAGGAGTGGCCGGTCGAGCCCGAGGCGTGCGCGGAGCTCGGCGATCGAGGCGGGGTCGGCGCCGAAGCCGAGGATGGCGGTGGCGACGTCACCGGGCAGGGCGTTGACGACGAGGAAGATCGCGATCGACGCGACGAACAGGCTGGCGGCGAAGACCAGTAGCCGTACGGCGACCGTCCTCCCCGAGTTCACACCCTGAGGCTACTGGGATGCGATCGTCGTGAGGTCGAAGCTGAGCGAGGTCGCGTTCTGGCCAACCCCGGTTACTGCGCTCGTCGTGACAACGAGGTTGGGCAAGAGGAACAGCCAGTCGGCCGCGGCGTCGTTGGCGAGCAACTCGGACGCCTGCTTCATGAGCTGTACGTAGTCGTCGGCCGAGCCGGCATCGGCTTCCTTGACCAGCGCCTGCAGCTCCGGGTTGTTGTAGTGCCAGTAGTACTTCGGGTCGGCCCATTTCACGAGGTCACGTGGCTCGACGTGGGCGACGATCGTCATGTCGTAGTCGCCGTTGGTGAAGACCTCCGTGAGCCAGCGGGAGAAGTCGAGCTGCTCGATGGTCACCGTGATGCCGACGTCCTTGAGCTGGCTCTGGACGAAGGTGGCCGAGTCGGTCGCGTACTTCGTCACCGGCACCCGGAGCCTCAGCGCGAGATTGGCCACACCGGCCTCGGCCAGGAGCGCCTTCGCTTTCGCGGGATCGAACGGGTAGGTGTTCGACAGGTCCTCGTAGTACGGCTCGGTGGGGGCGGCGTGTGACCCGATGAGCTGTCCGTGCCCGGCCCAGACGGTGTTCAGGAGCGCCTTGCGGTCGATCGCGTAGCAGATCGCCTGGCGCACCTTGAGCTGCGCAAGGGCGGGGTTGGAGTGGTTGAAGCCCATCGTGACCTTGCCGGTCGTCGTACCCTCCACGACCGTGTACTTCGCCGTGTCCGCGAACTGGCTCAGCGACTGGGGCGCCTGGAGGTTGCTGATGATGTCGAGGTCACCCGAGAGCATCGCGGTGATCATCGCGTTCGGGTCGACGTAGTAGCGGAACGTCACCGTGTCGAAACGACCCGGCGTACCCCAGTACTTGGTGTTCTTCGCGAGCGTGATCGAGTCGCCCTTCGTCCACGCGGAGAACGCGAACGGGCCCGAGCCCATGGGCTTCGTCGCCATGTCGGTGGAGGCAGGGTCGACGATCATGCCGGCCGTCGACGTCATGGAGTAGAGCCAAGCGTTCGACGGCTGCGAGAGCGTCACCACGACGGTGCTCGAGTCCTGAGCACTGACCTCGACGATCGGCGCGAGCTGGGACTTGATCGTCGCGGAGCTGCTGTCGCGCATGCGCTGGATGCCGGCCACGACGGCCGCCGCGTCGACCGCGGTGCCCGAAGCGAACTTGGCGCCCTGCTGGAGCGTGAACGTGTACGAGGTGTGGTCGCTCGACACGTCCCAGCGCACGGCGAGGAGCGGCTTGATGTTGCCGTCCGAGTCCATCTTCACCAACGTCTCGTACACGTTGTAGAGCAAGAGCTGTGGGATCGACGCCGCGTCGGACATCGTCGGGTCGAGCGTGGGTGGTTCGAGCGTGGCGCCGACGCTGAGCGTCTTGGGCGTGGCAGATGGAGTGGACGTGCCACTGCATGCCGCCGCGCTGATCGCGATCGCCGCGGTTCCCCCGAGCAAAGCCCGGCGGGAGATCCGGCCAGACACCATGGTTGAGCCCTCTCGTCGGCCGCACCAGGACAGCGCGGCTACCGGAAGAATCCTAGGTCAAGACGCCATCACTGCCTGTGAGGCGCCAGCCAGCTCGTCCAGGTGCGGTCGATTTGGGTCGGGGGCCACGCTCGGGTAACGTATCCCAGGCACGACAACGACGCGGGGTGGAGCAGCTCGGTAGCTCGCTGGGCTCATAACCCAGAGGTCACAGGTTCAAATCCTGTCCCCGCTACTAGCGCTCAAAGGGCTCCTGACGAAGGAAAACACTGGTCAGGAGCCCTTCGCATTGCACGCTTCGTGCCATCTCCGTGCCATCCCACAGCGGGAGCTGTGATACCAACGCCAACCCCAAGTGGACCGGTTCGGCGGCACACCCATGTCGAGCGGACCATCGTCGTGAGAGGAAGCGCTAAACGTCGTGATC
>DAIPZP010000100.1:1370-6587 GCA_036782155.1 Propionibacteriaceae bacterium | reverse complement strand
CTCGTACCTTCGCGGCCGCTGGCCCGCGGTCGAGCCGGTGCGCTGACGCACGCCCAGCTCATCCGCACGCCCTTGCCCCAACGGCTGCAGTTTGATCGACGTCGAACAGGGTGAGGGCGAAAGGCCGTCGCGACATCGCAGGCCTTCTGCCCTGAGCACCCAAGGTGCCCGGGACGGCCGCGCCCGCGCTTGAGGCTCCGGATGCGACCGTGTCGCTGGCTGGCGCTCCGGATGCGACCGTGTCTCTGTCTGATGCACCGGGGTGCCGCTCGACGGCAAGTGCAGCGGGCGCGATGAACTCGGGCGATCCGTCGGGCGACATCCGGATCCGCCACTGGTCCGGAGCACGCGCATAGCCATCCACGTCGACAACCGGTGGCGCCGGCTCGCACAGGTGATGGTGCCGCGCGCACAACGCGACCAGGTTGCTCAGCCTCGTAGGTCCGCCCTGCTGCCACGGGATGATGTGGTGCAGCTCACAGCGCAAGATCGGCACCGTGCACCCGGGAAACGCGCACCGTCCGTCGCGAATCCCCACCGCATGACGGAGCGCAGGTGACGCGAGGCGCCGCTCACGGCCCAGGTCGAGGATTTCCCCCGAGCCGCCCAGGACGACCGGCACCATGCCGGCGTCGCACATCAGCCGCCGCAGCTCGCCTGCCGACAGCTGGGCACCGTCGGGCAGCATCCCGGCTGCGGTCGCCCTGTCGTACAGGTCGGACTCTCGGATCAACACGCTGATCTGCGCGCCGCCGACCGGAATGCTGACATTCTTCTGAGCCTTGGAGCCCTTCTGGTCGCCGGGGGCCACCCCGGGCTGGTCTGTGCGAGAGCCGCCGGAGGTCTGCTGCTCGGCAGCGGTGACGACGGTCATCAAGGCGTCCGCAAGCCGTTGATCCGGGGACGCAGCGAGCCGGTCCCGATCGGTGGCGTCTTTGGCCGCCCGGTAGTCACGCGCGGCGATCGCGTCGACGAGGTTCTTCAAGCGTGTGCCCTCGATGAGCGGCAGCGATCCGCGGAAGTCGATCGATCCGTCAGTGGGGACCCCGAACCGCAGACACCGGCGCCTGGCTGCCCGGGCATCACGCAGCTCGAGCTTGGCCTGCCGCTGCTCAGGAGTGTCCTTCGCGTCCGGCGCCACCGTGTCCAGGATCGCGTCCGTCATGGTGCGCAGCTTGTCGGCGCCGACCCGCTCCGCAGCGGCGAGTAACAGCTGTTGAGCCTGGTCCTTCTGGGCATCGTCCAAGGTTCCTGGCAGATTCTCGAGGACGTCCCGGATCGCGTGCGCCTGACCCAGGGTGATCGCTCCGCTCGCAGCAGCGTCCTGCACCACGGGTCGGCCCGCGAGCACCGCTGCCTGAAACACCTGGTTGCGTACCTGCCCTGGACTTTCCTGACCCGAACCCGTCAACAGCGATTCCAGCGGCGTGTGACGCAGCCGCATCGCCGCGTCCCGCTGTTCAGCGGCGCCCAACAGCACGCTCAAGGTGCCATCCACCCGCCGCTGCAACGTCCGCATCAGGGCGATGGCGTCCAGCAGCTCCTCGTCCGACGCGCCGACCTTGCCCGCCCGTACCGCGTCCAGGTCCCCCAGCGCGTGCGTCAGAGCGCCCGTGATCGCGGGATGTCTCGACACAACCGGGGTGGTCATGACTCCATGGTATCAGCACATGTGTACGATTACAACCACAATTTTACTTTCTGTACGAGCTTTTTGTGGGCCGCGATGCGTGCTCTGCGCTCTGGCGCAGCAGCCCCTCTCGATCATGCCGCGATCCGAGCGGGGGCCGAGGGCAGGCCCCTTGACTTGAACTAGAGGGTCGACCGTGCGGCGAGACGCCTATTCCCCCAGCCCCGTACCGAGCTGATGTGCGGTCTCGATCCAGCCGTGGTCGAGCGGCACGAGCTTGAGCTTGCCGGCGACTTCGGTGAGCGGTACGAGCTCGAAGCCCTCGCCGCGCGCGGCCGCCATCACGCCGAACTCGCCGCGCGCCACCGCGTCGGCCGCCACCGTACCCAGCCGTGACGCCAGCAGCCGGTCGGCCGCGCACGGGATGCCGCCGCGTTGTACGTAGCCGAGGATCGTCACCCGACTCTCGAGCCCCGTCGCCGCCTCGAGCTCGCGTGCCAGCTTGAACGTGTGCTCGCGCTGAGCATCGACCACGTTGGCCAGGTGGGTCCTCGCGGCACGCTGCCCCTCGCCCGTCTTCGACGACTTGACCAGCAGCTCCGCGGCCACGTAGTCGGCGTTGTCACCGACATCCCGAGCACCCTCCGCGACCGCGACCACGCTGAACGTGCTGCCACGCTTGAGCCGTGCCGTGATGGTGTCGCTGACGTTCTCGACCGAGTACGGGATCTCGGGCAGGAGGATGACGTCCGCACCGCCGGCGATCCCCGCGCCCAGCGTGAGCCAGCCGGCGCGGTGCCCCATGATCTCGGTGAGGATGATCCGGTGATGGCTGTGGGCGGTGGAGTGGAGCCTGTCGATCGCCTCCGTCGCGATCTCCATCGCGGTCGCGAAGCCGAACGACGTGTCCGTACCGGCGATGTCGTTGTCGATCGTCTTCGGCAGCGTGACCACATTGAGGCCGGCCTCAGAGAGCCGCAGCGCGTTCTTCGCCGTACCTCCCCCGCCGAGCATGACCACCGCGTCGAGCTTCAGCTTCTCGCAGTTCTCGATGACCGTGGCCCGCATGTCGCGGATCTCGCCGTCGATGCTCATCTTGTGAACCTTGTCGCGACTGGTGCCGAGGATGGTGCCGCCGATCGTGAGGATGCCGGACAGCGCCTTGCCGTCCAGCGTCACGTAGCGGTTCTCGACGAGGCCTCGGATCCCGTCACGGAACCCGATCAGCTCCATGCCGTGGTGACCGATGGCCGCCTTGCCGAAGCCGCGGATGGCGGCGTTCAGGCCAGGGCTGTCACCGCCGGCGGTCAGGATCCCGACGCGCTTACCCATGTGACGCCTCCTCATGACGAGGCCTTCAGGCTATCGGCGAGGGATTCCCTTGGGCAGGGGTTGCTTCGACACCGGTCTCCTCCAGGCTGTGTCGCCCGTGGCCTATCCGTCGAGGCCACCAGAACGCGTCGCCCAGGAGTAGTGCCAGCGCCGGGACGAGCACGGTCCGTACGACAAGGGTGTCGAGCAGCACGCCGACGCAGATGATCACACCGATCTGGGCCAGGGCCACCAGCGGCAGCACGCCCAGTACGGCGAAGACCGCTGCCAGCAGGATGCCTGCGCTCGTGATGACGCCGCCGGTCGCGGCCAGCGAGCGGATCATCGCCTCACGGGACCCATGGTCGCGGGCCTCCTCCACCGCCCGTCCGACGAGGAAGATGTTGTAGTCGACGCCCAGAGCGACGAGGAACACGAACGCGAGCAGCGGCGTGGAGTCGTCCAGGCTCGTGAACCCGATGACCTTCGTGAACAGGACCCAGGACAAGCCCAGGCTCGACACGTACGTGACGAGCACGGTCGCCACGAGGATCAGCGGAGCGACGAACGACCGGAGCAATACGACCAGGGCGATGAACACCAGCGCGAGGATCAGCGGCAGGATGATCCCCCGGTCCCTGGCTGACGCGTCGTTCGTGTCGAGGGCCTGCGCCTCGGTACCGCCGACGTGCGTCTGTGCCTCGCCGGCCACGGCGGTACGGATGTCGCGGATGGCCTGCTGCGACTCAGTCGACGACGGGGTCGTCTTCAGCGTCACGAGAAGCTCGGTCACTCCGCCGCCGGTCGCACCCGGCCGTACGGTGTCGACAGCGCTGACCGTCTTGATGGCGTTCGTCACCTGGGCGGCGTCGGCCGTGGTGTACACGCGGGTCGGGTCGACGCTTCCGGCATTGAAGCTCTGCGCGATCCGGTCCGCGGCGGCGATGGCCTCCGGGGTCTTGATGAACTGCTGCGACTGCGACAGCCCGGTCTTCAGCCCCATCGCCGGCAGGGCGAGCAGGACCAGCACGACGAGGGTCGCCGCGGCGAACACCGCCGGACGCCTCGACACTGCGTCGCCGACCCGGCGCCACAGCGACCTGGCCTCCGTCATGGCCTCGTCACCCGACCTCGGGATCTTCGGCCAGAACACCCACCTCCCGAAGCAGACCAGCGCTGCGGGCAGAGCCACCATGACGAACGTCGCCGCGACGAGCACCCCGATGGCGCATGCCAGTCCGAGGCCGCGCGTGGACGGGAACAGCGAGAGCACGATCGACAGCAGGCCCACGAAGACCGTGGCCGCGCTGCTGGTGACCGTCTCGACGGTGCGTCTCCAGGCGCGGGCCATCGCGCGCCGCCGGTCCTCGGTGCGCCTGAGCTCGTCCCGGTAGCGGGAGATGAGCAGCAGCGCGTAGTCCGTACCGGCGCCGAAGACGAGTACCGACAGGATGCCGGTCGTCGACTGGTCGAACGACATGCCCAGAGCGTTGAGCGTATGGGTGGCCGCCGATGATGCCACCTGGTCGGCAAGCCCGACGATCGTGAGCGGGATGAGCCAGAGCACCGGGCTGCGGTACGTGACGATGAGGAGGATCGCCACGACGAGAGTCGTGGTTCCGAGGAGGCGGAAGTTGGCGCCGTCGAAGACCTTCGCCAAGTCAGCGCTGATGCCGGCCGGTCCGGTGACCTGTGCGGCGACGCCGACCGGGCGTCCGACCTCGAGCACCTTGCGGATCTCCGCGACGGCGTCGCGAGCCGCGACCGCTGACGTACCGGCAACGGTGAGGGTGGCGACCGCGGCGGTCCCGTCCGTGGAAGGGATCGCCGGGCTGGCGACGGTGACTCCGGCCACCGAGGTCATGGCGTCGAGCCGTCCCTTGGCGTACGCGAGGTCGGTCGCCGTGAGCGACTCCTTGTCGCGGCTGAACACGATCACGGCCGCCTGCGAGTTCGTGTCCGGCAGCGACTGAGCGAGCTGTACGGCGGCGCGCGAGTCGGAGCCGTTCGGGTAGGTGTCCGTCGGCAAGGCATCATGGCTCGCCGAGCCGATGAACCCGATGACGAGACCTGAACCGAGCACGGCGATCACGGCGATGACCGCGGCCCACAGACGGGAAGTGAGCACTCGGGCGATGGCGTGCATGTGGCTCCTCTAGTACGATGTCTAAGCAAGTACCTTATCAGGTTGCTAAGTAGGTGAGTGATATTAGCCAGACGCCGAGGCCCTGGGCAAGCGATGCTGCCCGGCGCCGCAACGCCCCACCCCTCGAAGG
>DAIPZP010000100.1:0-1270 GCA_036782155.1 Propionibacteriaceae bacterium | reverse complement strand
GTCGACGCGTACCTTCGCGACATCATCGCGGCGATGCGCACCGTGATGTGATCAGAGCATCTTCTCGACCGTGTTGAGGTTCCGGGTCGTCGTGGCCGACTTGTACCGCTTGGCGCTCGTCAGCTTCGAGAACGGCGTGTCGAGCGTGCTGCCCTTGGGGCACCGCCAGTAGACGACCCTCCCCGCCGCGGCGACCTTCTCCTGCTCGCCCACGTCGGCATCTCCCAGTTCCTTGGCGGTCTGCGTCGAGTCGCAGAACACGACGTAGCGGTGGTGATCGTCGTCGGTCTCGAACGGGTAGCCCGTGACGATCGACGCGAGCTCGTCGTGCGAGAACACCTGCACGTGGGCGTCGTACGAGAACGCCGTGCTCAGCGCAGCCTCGACCTTCGTCTGCAGGGCAGCTGCCTTCTCCCCGCTCTCGCCGGTCACGTTGCCGCTGGCGACGTAGGTCCTGACGTCCGTGAGCCCGAGGTCGCTCAGCACCCGCTTCAGGTCGGCCGACGGAACCTTGATCCCAGCGACGTTGACGCCCCTCAGGAAGATCGCATAACGCATACCCACGACCGTACGGCGTCGAGGTCGGGGTACAACAGACCCGGCGGCTAGGCTCCCTGCGTGCGACAACTGTGGCTGCGCTGGCTAGGCCTGCTGGTCTTCGTCGTCGTGCTCGGCGGGATCTTCCTCCGGCTCGGGGAATGGCAGGTGCACCGCCTCGAGCAGAGGAAGGAGAGCAACGCCGTCGTCGTCGCCCACGAGAACAACCCCGTCATGCCGCTGTCGCAGCGCGGCTACGCGGTCGTCCAGGACGGCGACCAGTGGCAGCGCGTGTCGGTCACCGGCACGTTCGACCCCAGCCACCAGCTCGAGGTCCGGTACCGCTCGAACGACGGCGGCACCGGCACCGAGGTCGTGACTCCGCTGCGCACAGAAGACGGCAAGATCATCCTCATCGACCGCGGCTTCATCGTCCGGGGCGCGGGCGAGGCCCCGCCCGAGACGCTGCCCTCTCCGCCGTCCGGCACGGTGACCATCGTCGGGCACCTTCGCCGTAGCGAGAATGGCCAGATAGAAGCGATCACCCCGGCCCTCGGTGCCGTACGGCTCATCAACGCGCCCGCGATCGGCGCCTGGATGGGTACGGACCTGGTGGATGGCTACATCGGGCTGCTCGAGATCACGCCGGCGCAGGACGGCCCCTTCGTCCCCGTCGTTACGCCGACCCTCGATGAGGGGCCGCACTTCTGGTACGCCGTGCAGTGGTTCATGT
>DAIPZP010000099.1:0-6643 GCA_036782155.1 Propionibacteriaceae bacterium | reverse complement strand
CGTAGATGGTCGTACAGCGACATCGTGCCGTCGGGCGTCGCCGGCGGCGGCTTCAGTACGGTCCAGACGCGTCGCGCACCGCTCAAGGCGGACACGATCAGATGTCCTTGCGGGGCTCCGGAGCCACGATCTCGGCGTCAACAGGCTTGGAGAGATCCTCCGCCTCGCCTGTCTTCGGGGCCTCGATACCCGTCGGGGTCTTGATCTCTTCCTTGAACTCTCGGATGGCGCGTCCTGCGCCCTTCCCCATCCCCGCGAGCCGAGTGCCGCCGAACAGCAGCAGCGCGACAACGAGCAGGATGACCCACTCCATGCCGCCCGGGAGACCGGCGATCAACGCAGTCATAGTGACTCCTTCAGTGAGAACGGGCCCATCCTAGGCCCGGGTATCAAGATTCATGCCATGGCGTGGCCTCACAGCGCCGGCGACCGCAGGGGCCGCACCAACCCTGCTCAGCTCAAACCCCAGATTCGCAGAGGTGGTCCCCAAGGCGTGGATCTCAGTGGTGAGCTCCCGAACGGCGCGCCAGATGCGCCGACCCAGGACGACGTGGACGACCAAGGACGCGACGATGATCGCCACACAGACCCAGATCCACACGGCGGTGACCCTACACCGAGCCCTCGCGCGCGAGCACGTCGCCCGTCGCCGTCCAGTCCTCGTACCGCGCCACAGCCTCCCGGGCCGCCAGTACGGCGTCGTCCTGGGCAGCGAGCGGAGCGACGACCTCAGCCTCCCCTCCGAGGCGCAGCACGAGCTGCCGTAGCCACGCCGGATCAACCACGCGTAGCGTCACCAGATCGCCGGACGTCGCGGACGTCGGATAGTTCTCGGTGATCCACCACGCCGAGTCCTCGACCCTCAGCGTGACCTCGGCCGCAGCCTCGGAAAGCCAGTCGTCGCGCAGTGGCGGCTGTCCGTGGTCGGCCCCTTCTGCACTGGTAGGGACGACGGCCACGATCCGGTCGAGCCGGTACGATCGCCAGCCGTCGCGGTCGAGCGACCACGCCTCCAGGTACGCGTAGCCGTCGCGAACGACGATCGCCGCCGGGTCGACGACCGGCTGGGTCGTGTCCCCGCGAGCGCCGCCCTCGTACGTGAGCCGGACCCGCTGATGCGCCTCGCGCGCGTCGACGAGAGCCTGTCGTACGGATTCGTCGCCGGTCACGATCGATACGACCGCAGTGGGGCCGTCCTGCCACGACATCGTGGCGAGCTTGCCGCTGGCCGAGTCGATGGCCGCATACGACTCGGGCGCCGCGATCTCTCGTACGGCCTGCAGCGCGAGCCGGAGCGTGCCCACCTCGTGCGGCGCGAGACGCAGCGGCTTGGACAGGACCGCGGCGTTGCTGAGCCGGATGACGCCCTCGCCCTCGACGGCATCCATGTCGACCTCGATGAGGTCGCCGGGCATGCCGCCCGGCAGGCCACACATGAACGCCACCCAGAGGTCGGCCATGAGCTGCTTCTGCGAGATCGAGAAGGCGGCCGCCGCATCGGCCAGGGTGATGCCGGGACGGGCCTGAAGGTACGGGATGAGCGCGAGGAGTCGCGCGACCTGATCGGCACTGGTGCTCATGCAAGCTCCGTCGACAGACGTCGAGCAGCGACCGCACGCAGCCGGACCAGGGTGGCGTCACGCACCTCGTCGGGGCCGATCACCAGCACGTCCGGCGCTGCGCCCGCCGCCTGGTCGGCGATCTCGCCGACCGATCCGTACGGGACCGCGTACGCCACGTACCCATCGGGCGCCGGGACGGTCACGACCGAACCCCGGCGGCGCAGGGCGGGCGCTGCCGTACCGCGGATGGCGATGAACGCGGTGTCCGTGACGGCGGCCGGCTCGAGCGAGGCAGCGGCGGCTTCCACGACCCCGCGATCAGGCAGCTCGTACGCACCGGACGGCTCCAGCGCCTCCACGCCACCAGCCATCCGCGACAGGCGGAACATGCGCGGCGCCTCGCGACCGAGGTCCAGCCCGTACACGTACCAGACGCCCCTGCGGACAAGCACGCCCCACGCCTCCACGAGCCGGGTCAGGCCAGGCGCACGATAGTCGAAACGGATCCGTCGCCGATCGGCGATGGCTTCCCAGACGACGCCGACCGCCTCGTCGTCGCCACCCAGGCGGGGCTGTACGAAGCCGGTGGTCGAGAGCTCGACGCCTGCTGCTTGGAGCTTGCCGAGCGCCGAGCTCGCGCGCGGAGCGAGGCCCGCCCCGTCGAAGACATGGGCGGCGATCCCGAGGACGACCTGCTCCTCCTGGCTGAACTCGACCGGAGGCAGCTCGAAGTCACCGGGCAGGATCCGATAACCCTGCTCGTCGTCGAAGTACGAGTCGTTCGAGCCCGTCTCGATAGGGATTCCGAGATCGCGCAGATCGTCCTTGTCGCGCTCGAACATCCGCTGGAACGCGGCGTCCGACAAGCCCTGGTAGCCCTCGACAGAGTCGCGGATCTTCTCCCGTGTCAGGTATCGCCGGGAAGCCAACAGGCAGATCACAAGGTTGAGCTGACGTTCGGTCTTGCGTGGCGCCATGCCCCTCCTCTCATACGCTTGGTTCAGTCTTGCATCGGTGGCACCCGTTTGCCCGCGCCACCCCGACCAGAGGAGGCGCCGTGGCCGGCCGGTTCGCACCGTCGCCGACGTCGGAGCTCCATGTGGGCAACCTGCGGACGGCGCTGCTGGCGTGGCTCTTCGCCCGTACGAGCGGTCGCGAC
Source organism: Propionibacteriaceae bacterium (assembly GCA_036782155.1). Taxonomy (GTDB): domain Bacteria; phylum Actinomycetota; class Actinomycetes; order Propionibacteriales; family Propionibacteriaceae; genus Fen-668. The sequence continues at coordinate 3,922 of DAIPZP010000099.1, read as the reverse complement.
TTCCTCGTACGCATCGAGGACCTGGACCAGGCACGCGTGGCGGCTGCCGCAGGGGTCGCCGAGCGCCAGCTGGCCGATCTTGCGGCCCTCGGCATCGACCATGACGGCGAGGTCGTGCGTCAGTCCCACCGGCAGCCGCTGTACGAGGCGGCGCTAGCGAGGCTGGAGGTGTACGAGTGCTACTGCTCGCGCCGGGAGATCTCCGAGTCGGCCCAGGCGCCGCACGGCGACAGCGACCGTCCGTACCCGGGCATCTGCCGCGACCTCACCGAGGCTGAGCGTGCCGCCAAGAGGGCCGTACGACCGGCCGCCCTGCGGGTACGTGCGGGCGGCGCCACGTGGACCGTGACCGATGAGCTGTACGGACTCGTGACACGCGAGGTCGACGACTTCGTCCTGCGTCGGGGCGACGGCACGTATGCGTACAACCTCGCGGTGGTCGTCGACGACGGCGATCAGGGTGTCGATCAGGTGGTCCGCGGCGACGACCTGCTCTCGAGCGCCCCGCGGCAGGCGTGGCTCGCCGACCAGCTGGGGATCACCCCGCCGACGTACGCACATGTCCCCTTGGCGGTCGGTCCTGACGGCCGGCGTCTGGCCAAGCGTGACGGAGCGGTGACGATGACCGACCTGGCGGCTCTCGGCGTCACTCCGGCCGAGGTCCTCGCAAAGCTCGCTGCCTCGCTCGGCCTCGCAGAAGTCGACGAGATGGTCACACTCGACAGTCTCCTCGACCGGTTCGACCCTGCGACGCTCCCCCGCGACCCGTGGGTCGTGACCTGAGCTCGGCCGGGTTCTCAGGCCTCGTACGAGAACAGGATGTCGATCACGTAGACCATGGTCTCGCCGGACTTGACGTCGATGCGCGGGTTCCCCGACGGGTACGCCTGGGCAGGCGGGACGATGAGGAGCACACGACTGCCGACGGTCTGTCCGACCAGACCCGTCTGCCAGCCGGGGATGGTCGTGCTCAAGGCACCGTCGAGCGGCGAGTAGCCGTACGTCTGCTTGACGACCTTGCCCGTGCTCCACGCGTACTCGGCGAAGTTGACCCGGACCGTCGAGGCAGCTGTCACAGCCTTGCCCGTGCCCTTGATGAGCGGCTGGACTGTCAGCGTGTTGGGCGGGGTGGCCTTGGTGTCGATCGTCACGACCGGTGCCTTGAGATCACCAGAGACGGTCGGCAGCCCGGCCGGCGGGGTCACCGTGTCGCCGGACGGGCCCGTGGCCGATACGGAGATGATGTCGACGACGAAGACCAAGCAGTCTCCGACCTCGATGCCGATGTTGGCGTTGCCGCCGTTGGAGTCGTAGCCGTCGGGGCCGGTGATCCCGATGAGGACCCGACTACCGACCTTCTGGCCGATGACGCCGGTCTGAAAGCCTGAGATGAAGCCGCTCACCGCGAAGGAGATCGGCTTGCCCGCCGTGAAGCTCTCGTCGAACACCGAGCCCGTGTAGCCGTTCGCGCCCCAGTAGTTGACCTCGATCATCGAGCTCGCCGTGACCTCGGGACCGGTGCCCTGGATGAGCGTCTTCGCCTGGGTCTTGTCGACGCCCCACGGCGCGGGGATCTTCACGGTCGGGAGCTTGCCGAGGTCGCCCGTCACCGTGATGCCGTCGAGGGTCGTCGACGGCGTGATCGACGGATGCGCGGAAGCGCTCGCGGAAGCGCTCACCGAAGCGCTGGCGGAGGCGGAGGCGGAGGCGGTCGGGATGAACTGGGTGGTGGTGGGCGACGCGCTGGCACTGGTGCTCGAGGACGAGTGGCAGGCGGCCAGGAGAAGGGTCAGCAGCGCGACGACCAGGCCACCCACGCGGCGGCGGCTAAACATATGCACCCGGGAAGGGTACCGGAGTCCGCTGAGAGCCCTGATCACGACGTCTCCTCAGAGCTTGACCGCGTCGAGCAGCGCGCCGAGCTCGGCCGACGTGAGCTCCCGTGAGGCCCCTTGCGCGAGCTGTCCGAGCCGTACAGGGCCGATGCGGGTGCGCGAGAGGCGCCGCACGGGATGGCCGACAGCGTCGAACATGCGCCGCACGACGTGGTTGCGTCCTTCATGGAGAGTGACCTCGACGAGCGACTTCGCAGCCCCCCGGCTGGTGACCGTGACCTTGTCGGGATGTACGGGACCGTCCTCGAGCGTCATTCCCTGACGAAGTCTCTTGAGCGTCGCGGCGTCGACGACTCCCTCGACCTCCGCCAGATAGGTCTTCTCGACCTCGTACGACGGGTGGGCCAGCCGGTGCGCGAACTCGCCATGGTTGGTGAGGATGATGAGGCCCTCGGTGTCCGTGTCGAGCCGCCCCACGTGGAAGAGCCGTTCCTTACGCTTCTCGATGAGGTCGGTGAGGGTGGGCCGACCTTCTGGATCGGACATCGTCGATATCACGCCGCGGGGCTTGTTGACGACGAGGTAGACGTGGCGACGCGGCGGCGGGATCCTCGCACCGTCGACGCGGATCACGTCCCGGTCGGGGTCCACCCGTAAGCCCTGCTCGGTGACGACGTGGCCGTTCACCTCGACGCGGCCGCGGTCGATCAGTATCTCGCTAGCGCGCCTGGAGGCCACTCCTGCGGCAGCGAGCACCTTCTGCAGCCTGACGCCTTCGGTCTCCTCGGCCTCCGGATCGACGCCTGGAGCTTCGCGCTGGCGGTCCGACTGCTCACCCTCCTCGCGCCTTGGGGTGTTGCGGGGCGACCGGCCAGGTCCTGGACTACGCGGTGTCGGGGTCACGAGGCTCCTCGGGGAGTGACGATGAGATGGGCTGTGTGGCGGCGAGCAGCTCGGCCTCGAGCGTTGTCGCGTCCGGAAGGTGCGGCGCCAAGGGCGGGAGGTCGTCGAGCGAGGTGAGGCCCATGCGCTCGAGGAAGTACGACGTCGTCGTGAACAGGACGGCACCGGAGATCGGGTCTCGTCCAGTCTCGGCGATCAGGTCGCGCGCCAGCAACGTACGGACCACGCCGTCGACGTTGACGCCCCGGACCGCGGAGATCCTGCTGCGGCTCGCAGGCTGGAGGTAGGCGATGACAGCGAGGGTCTCGAGAGCAGCCTGCGACAGGCGGCCGTGCTGGCCCTCGAGCACGTACGCAGATATCACCGGCGCGTGCTCAGGGCGGGTCGCGTACCGCCACCCGCCGCCTGCGTGGCGCAGCTCGAAGCCGCGCCTCGTCTCGATGTAGAAGCGCACGAGGTTCGCCAGCGTCGCCTCGACCCTGGCCACCGGCGCCTTGAGCGCCTGCGCCAGCTCGATGGCCGGCATCGGCTCGGTGGCCATCAGCAGCAAGGCTTCGATGGCGCCCGACAGCGATTCGTCGTCGAGCTCAGCCACGTCGATCTGCTCAGTCATCTCACTCCTCGCTCGCCGGCGCTGGTGGCTCGTCGAACTCGTCGGACACCTCGACCTCGCCGATCGCGGATCCGGTCCAACGGACAACGATCTCACCAAGTGGCGTCATCTGCTCGAACTGGACCGATCCGGTCCGGAACAGCTCGAGAAGCGCCAGGAACCTAGCGACCACGGTGAGCTTGTCGGGTGCGTCGGCGATCAGGACCCGGAACGTCGCAGATCCTGAGCGCCGGAGCCGCTCGGCCACGAGGACGGCCTGGTCGGCGACGCTGACACGTACCTGATGGATATGCGTCACGGAGACCTCGGCGATCGCCCGCGGCTCCATGGCCTGCGCGGCGAGCGCGGCGAACCCGTCCGGGGTGAGGTCGAAAACCACGTCGGGCAGCAGGCGGGAGAACTCGGGCTCCAGACCGCCCGGTCTCACGAAGTGCTGTCCCTCTGTGGCGAGCGTCGCATCGATCCACGCGGCGACCGACCTGAAGGCCCGGTACTGAAGGAGCCGTGCGAACAGCAGGTCGCGTGCTTCCAGCAGGGCCAGGTCCTCAGGATCCTCGACCTCGCCCTGCGG
>DAIPZP010000098.1:0-6654 GCA_036782155.1 Propionibacteriaceae bacterium | reverse complement strand
CGGCGAGCTCGGCCCCGTACCGCTCAGCCATACAGCCGACAGCGACCACAGCTTTCGTACGGCCGCCCTGCTTGAGATCGGCGGCGGCGAGCAATATGTCGACCGAGTCCTTCTTGGCGGCATCGATGAAGCCGCAGGTGTTGACCAGGACCGCATCGGCGTCCTCCGGCTCGCTGACGAGCTCGAAACCGCCCGCGATCAGACGTCCGGCGAGCTCTTCCGAGTCGACCTCGTTGCGCGCGCAGCCCAGGGTGACGACGGCGACACGGGTGGCTGACACCGGGTCAACCTACCTCACGATCCGCTGATCACTGGCCCTGGAGGTTGGCGAGTACGTCGTCCAGCTCGTCGGGCCTCACCAGGACCTCGCGCGGCTTGGACCCCTCGGAGGGGCCGACCACGCCGCGGGTCTCGAGGATGTCCATGAGCCGTCCAGCCTTGGCGAATCCGACCCGCAGCTTGCGCTGCAGCATCGAGGTGGATCCGAGCTGGAGGTTGACGACGAGCTGCGCGGCCTCGAGCACGAGGTCAAGGTCGTCGCCGATGTCCTCGGCCACCTTGGACACGCTCTCCGCAGCCACGGTGACGTCGGCGCGGTACTGCGGCGCCAGCTGGCCGGAGACGTGCGCCACGACCGTACGGATCTCCTGCTCGGTCACCCACGCGCCCTGGACGCGCACCGGCTTGCTCGACCCCATGGGGAGGAACAGGCCGTCGCCCTGACCGACGAGCTTCTCAGCGCCCGGCTGGTCGAGGATGACCCGCGAGTCCGTCATCGAGCTGGTCGAGAACGCCAGCCGGGACGGCACGTTCGCCTTGATGAGTCCGGTGACGACGTCGGTCGAAGGCCGCTGAGTCGCGAGCACGAGGTGGATGCCGGCAGCACGCGCAAGCTGGGTGATCCGCACGATCGAGTCCTCGACGTCGCGCGGGGCGACCATCATGAGGTCGGCGAGCTCGTCGACGATGACCAGCAGGTACGGGTACGGCTCGACGATGCGTTCCGAGCCCGGCAGTGGCTTGACCTGTCCGGCTCGTGCGGCCTTGTTGAAGTCATCGATGTGGCGGAAGCCGAACGCGGCGAGGTCGTCGTAGCGCTGGTCCATCTCCCGTACGACCCACTGCAGCGCGTCGGCTGCCTTCTTGGGGCTCGTGATGATCGGCGTCACCAGGTGCGGGATGCCCTCGTAGTGGTTCAGCTCGACCCGTTTCGGATCGACGAGCATGAGCCGCACCTCGTCGGGCGTGGCCCGCATGAGGATCGACGTGATCAGCGAGTTGATGAAGCTCGACTTGCCCGAACCGGTGGCACCGGAGACGAGGAGATGGGGCATCTTCGCCATGTTGGCGACGACGAAGCCGCCCTCGACGTCCTTGCCGAGCCCGACGGTCATCGGGTGGTGGTCGCTGCGGGCGACTTGTGATCTCAGCACGTCGCCGAGCGAGACGACTTCCTTGTCCTTGTTGGGGATCTCGATGCCGATGGCCGACTTGCCGGGGATCGGCGACAGGATCCGTACGTCAGGAGACGCGACCGCGTACGCGATGTTGCGGCTCAATGCCGTGACCTTCTCGACCTTCACGGCCTGCCCAAGCTCGACCTCGTACCGGGTCACTGTCGGGCCGCGCGTGTAGCCGGTGACGGTCGCGTCGATCTCGAACTGCCGCAGCACCTCCATGAGGCTGCCGACGACGGCGTCGGACGCGATCGTACGAGCCTTGGGGACCGAACCGGACCTCAGCGTCCCTGGGTCCGGAAGCAGGTACGCGATGTCGCCGGACAGCATCTGCTGCTCGCTCCGCAGCGGCGCGCTGCTGTGTACCGGCGCCGGCAGCTCCGGCTGCTCGGGCTCGCGTGCCGGCGGCTTGCCAGCGGTCACAGGCTTGGCCGCGCCAAGGAGCTCGGTCGGCTCCTCGGCAGAGTCCTCGTCGGCCAGCAACGGGGTGTCGTACGCCACGTCCACGCCGAACGCCAGGTCCTTGGGCGCCTCGCGGTGAGCCAGCACCTTCGCGGCCAGCACCTTCGCACCCTGGATCACCTGGTTGAGCGGGCGCCCGATCACGACGAGCACGCCGAACAGCGTCAGCAGGAACAGCAGCGGCGCCGCCACCCACTTCGTGAGCAGATCGGCGAGGAACGAGCTGGACAGGAAGCCCACGACGCCCCCTGCGCGGCGAACCGCCTCCATGTTCGCGGGCCGCGGCAGTCCGTTGGCGATGTGTACTTCTCCGAGAGCGCCCAGCACGATCGCGGTCCAGCCGACGAACTGACGTCCCCAGGGACCGTTCCGGTCAGGGTGCCTCAGAGTGCGCCAGGCCATGACGCCGAGCAGGACGGGCGTCGCATAGGCGCCTACGCCGACGGCCGACTCGATGCCTTGTCGCAGCGCGTTCCCAACCGGCCCGGCGATCTGGAACCAGAACGTGGCGACCACCACGATGGCGAGCGCGACAAGCAGGAGACCCACGCCGTCGCGGCGCACGCCCGGCTCCACGTCACGGGCGCCGCTGCCGATGCCACGGGCGATGCCGCCGAGACCGCGCGCCAGGCCGTGCCAGATCGCCGCGAGACCCCGCCCGATCGCCGGCAGCACGCCTGGACGTGTCCGCTTGCGGGCGCGCGAACGCCTGGTCTGCTGAGTGGTCTTGCTCCCGCTGGTCCTCGTTCCCGAACCGGCTCGCGGAGACGCCGTACTACGGGACCGTGGCGGGGAAGGTGCCCGGGTCGCCATGGAACAAGAATCTACGCGACCCGTACGCCATTCCTGTGGACATTCGCCCGAGCCTTCGGCGATTCGGGTACGGGTGGGGGTGCCGCTCGACCTCAGTGCCGGAAGTGGTCCCAGCCCTGAGCCTGGTCGTACGGCTGCCCGTCCACGAGCACGACAGGCTCGGCGTCGCTGACGACCCCGATCACCTGCCAGTCCGGCGGCACATTGCCGAGCGGGAACGTGGCAACCAGCGCGTGGTCCTCGCCGCCGGTGAGGATGAACCGCAGCGGGTCTGTCCCGGTCGCGGCCGCGACGGCGTGGAGCGGTACCGGGACGTCGAACCGCGCCGAGTCGAGGTCGATGCACACCTGCGACGAGTCGGCGATGTGTCCGAGATCGGCAATGAGCCCATCGCTGATGTCGATCATGGCTGTGGCCCCTGCGAGACAGGCCTCAGGCCCCGCGCCGTACGGCACCTGGGGGAGCTGGTACGCCTCGACGAGCGCGCGCGGCGAACGGAAGCCCCGGCTGAGTACCGCCAACCCGCCCGCTGACCAGCCGAGCCGACCGCGGAACGCCACGACGTCACCGGGCTGCGCACCCGAGCGCAGTACGGGGACGGTGCCGCGGGTCTCCCCCATCACGGTGACCGAGATCACGACATCGCGGCCGCGGGTCAGGTCGCCGCCCACGAGAACCGCGCCGGCCGCCTCGCACTCCAGACGGATGCCCTTCGCCAGGTCGTCGATCCACGCGAGGGGGATGTCCGTCGGTACGGTCAGGCCGACCAGTACGGCCGCCTGGTGGGCACCCATCGCCTCGATGTCGGCGGCCGCCACCGCCACCGCTCGACGCCCGAGCATCTCGGCCGGCACCCAGTCCCGCCGGAAGTGGACACCCTCGACGAGCACGTCGACGCTGGTCACCGATGACCCGTTGACCAGGAAGACCGCCGCGTCGTCTCCCGGGCCGACACTCACCGCGGGCGCGGCCGGCAACCCCTTGGTGATCCGGGAGATGATGCCGAACTCGCCGAGCGAGCCGACCGTGTCGAGTTCCATGCGTTCACCGTACCGGTCCGCCTGGCCCTGAATTGGGTGTGTGTTTTACCCCCCTGTGCACGCCACCGGATGGCCTGTGCCACGATGGCAGCAAGAGACCAGGGTGGCGCGTCGACGGGGACGTCGTCGGACCTGAGGTTCTGTCCTAAGGAGGAGCAGCCCATGGCTGTGGCAGTCAAGTACGGATGGCTCACCGACGAGCCGATCATCACCCCTGACGGTTCACTGGTGACGACGGACGGTGGCGTGACCGTTGCGCGGCGCGTCCTGACCATGTACCCCGGTGCCGTCCTGCTCGGTAGCTCCACAGGCAAGGCTGACGGCTTCGACGTCGTGACATTCGAGGATCTCGATCCGACGACGCTCGTCATCAACCTCGACGTCATCGACTCTGTCAGCGTCTTCCAGAGGCTCCACCGCACCGGTGCCGAGCCCAGGATCATGAACTTCCAGTGGATCAACCCCTCCACGTTCCACCACCCCGTGAACTTCGCGGCGATGGGTCTCAGCTACGCGATGTTCCCGACGTTCTGCGCCGGTGAGCGCACGGCCGTCGAGGTACGAGAGGTCGCGCGCAAGTGGACCGTGCTGACCCTCGCCGAGCGCGTACGCGTCGCGTGGGCCGACCTGGGCGTACGGGCCGAGATGGTCCGCCCGCGGCAGGCCACAGACATCCCCGTCGTCCTCTACCCCGCGATCTCGACGATCGCGCGCAAGCAGCCGCAGGCCTTCGTGGAGATCGTCGAAGCAGTCGCCAAGCAGACGCCGATCCGGGTCGAGGCTCGCCTCAACACCACGGCGCTGGCGAGCGAGACGGCCATGTACCTGTCGCGTCAGAAGTGGGCCAAGGTGCGTCCGCTGGCCAAGGGTCGCGGGGAGTACTGGGACGAGCTGTCCAAGACGACGGCCTTCGTCGGCACGGCGACCGAGGAGGCGTACGGGCTCGAGTACGTCGAAGCGTTGATGGCCGGCGCCGTCGGCATCCTGCCCGACAAGCCGTGGGCCCGCCGACTCGTGCCCGAGGGCTACCCGTTCCTCTACACCACCAAGATCGAGGCCGAGCAGATGCTGCTCCGCGCGGTCACCAGCCCCGACCAGTGCCGCTCCGAGGTCGACGCCGTCGCGGCGCGCACCCTCGCTGCAGGCCCGACCACCGGCGCTCTCCAGACCTGGATCCAGGCCAACCACAATGTCGCCAACTTCGACGAGCAGTTCAAGGCCCAAGTCACGCAGTGGTTCGGCTGACAGACGCTCTAGCGAAGGGGTCGACGGTTACCGTCGGCCCCTTTTCGCGTGTCAGCGCAGGCCGACCGAGCGCGCGAGAGCGAGGTCGAGCAACCGCGTCACCAGCTGCGTGTACGCGACGCCGGCGGCTTCCCAGAGCTTCGGGTACATCGACGTCGACGTGAAGCCTGGCATCGTGTTGAGCTCGTTGAGGATGACGTCCCCGTTCGGGAACACGAACGTGTCGACGCGCGCGAGACCCTCGCAACCGAGCGCGACGAAAGCCCGTACGGCCAGGTCACGTACGCGCCCGATGACGTCGTCGGGAAGGTCGGCGGGGATCACGAGGCTGACCGGCTGATCCGGGAGGTACTTGGTGGCGAAGTCGTAGAACCGGCTCTCTGTGTGCACGTCGATCTCCCCAGGGAGCGATGCGGCCGGCGGCCCGTCGAGCGAGCCCAGTACGGCGCATTCGACCTCGCGCGCTCCGATGATCCCCTGCTCCACGATGACGTGAGGGTCGTATGTGCGGGCCTCGGCGATAGCCGCCGGCAGGTCGTCGAGTGCGGTGACGCGGGTGATGCCCATCGACGAGCCTCCCCGCGCGGGCTTCACGAACCACGGAGACGCGAGCTCGCCGATCCGCGCCAAGCAGGCATCCGCGTCGGTGCGCCACTCGGCGTCGGTCACGATCACGTACGGGCCGGTCGGCAGCCCGTGTACCGCGAACTGCTGCTTCATTGCGCCCTTGTCCTGGCAGACGGCGCTGGACAGGACGCCGGCACCCACGTACCGGACGCCCATCATCTCGAACAGGCCCTGGATCGTGCCGTCCTCCCCGAACGGGCCATGCAGCAGCGCGAACGCGACGTCGATGGGTGTCCGACCGACGAGGGAATCTCCGTCGACTCGAGCCACATCGGCGCCCGACGCGGTGCGGATGAGTACGGCGTCTGGCAGGGACGCGTCCACGGTCGGCAGAGAAGCGTCCACGATCGCGTACGACGTCACCATCTCCTCGTCGACGACCACCCAGCGTCCGCCCTTGGCAATACCGACGCAGGTCACGTCGAAGCGCTCACGATCGAGGGCCCTCAGAACACCGCCCGCAGTCAGGCATGAGATCTCGTGCTCCGACGAGTCACCGCCGAAGACGAGCAGCACACGACTCCGCACGTTCTGGCCCTTCCTGGTCTCATCCCCCTCGACCACCCTAACGGTCCTCGATCGGCACGTGGCGCTTGAGCTCCGGGTCCCACCGTCGTGTCGGCACCGGCTCCTCGCGCACGATGGCGACTTGGGAGGTGATCGCGTCGATGATGCGTCGGGTGGCCTCCTCGATGACCTCCTTCGTCAACGGCTGCGAGCGTAGGTCCTCGAACGTGATCGGGTCGCCCGCGATGACCCGGAAGACGTGGTGACGGCTGAACACGAAGGGAAAGCCGCGCTTGCCGGGAGGCATGAACTCGTGGGTCCCCCACTGGCCGATCGGGATGACCGGCACATCCGACTCCAGCGCAAGCCTCGCTGCGCCCGTCCTGCCCTCCATCGGCCAGTGGTCGGGGTCCTGGCCCTTCGTCCCCTCGGGGTAGATGCCGACGAGCTTGCCGGCGCTCAGCGCAGCCTTGGCGGCGGCCAGCGAGTCCTTGGCCCGATCA
>DAIPZP010000097.1:0-6723 GCA_036782155.1 Propionibacteriaceae bacterium | reverse complement strand
AGCTACCGTGCGCTCCAGCGCTCCGAATCAGCCGCCCGTCGTGTCATGGCCGCCCAAACGGGTCAGCGCCCGCCCCTCCACCCGGACCTGGGAGTCCTGTCGCGCTGACATGAAAGTGGCCATCCGTTCGGGCGGATGGCCACATTCTTTGATCCCGGCTCAGGCTTTGTCGCTCGGAGCACCCGTCGGAGTCGCTGGCGGCTCAGCTGCCGGAGCGAGCGCTGGGGTCTCCGGAGCCGAGCTGACCGGCGTGGGACTCCATGTCCGGAGAGCTCCGGTCAAGGTCGCCGCCAGGCCGGTGATTGCTCCGGCGGCATCGCCGCCGCCCACGAGCACGTCGGGGACGATCTTGATCTGACCGTCGCCGACAGCCCCTGCGACCGCGACGGCAGCCGTCGCCGACTGGCCGAGCGCCTTCACCTGGGCCTCGTAGCCGATTGCCTTTGCCAGCCCCAGCGCCTCGGCCGCCTTGGCCTGCGCCAGGCCGATCGCCTTGCGCTTGTCGGCTTCCGCTTGGCCTGTGAGACGTACGAAGGCGGCCTCGCCCTCGGCGGCGGCACTGCGGGCAGCTGCGCCGGCCTTCTGGATGTCGACGTTGACGTTCGCCTTGGCAAGGTCCTTCTGCATGTCGGCCGTGCCGCGTACCCGCTCGAGGTCCACTCGTACGGCCTGAGCGCGCTGCTGCTCCTCGAACGTCACGCGCTCCTGGTTAGCGATCTCGCGCTCGGTCAGGACAGCCACCAGCTCGGGCGGGAAGATGACGTCCTGTACGTAGACGCCGCGTGTCTCGACGTCGTACTTCATGAGGTAGCCGGTGATGTACTCCTGCGCACGTGTCTGGACGACATCTCTCGTCTCGATGAACTGCACGGCGGGCAGTTCCTGGAGCGCGTTGCGGAAGTAGTTTCCGACCGCAGACTGCAGGACCTCGTTGACCAGGTTCTGCATCGTGCCGACCATGGAGATCACCTTGGGCGCGCGCGAGTCGGGGACGTGGATCTGCACCTGCAGGTCGATCCCGAAGACGAAGCCTTCGCGCGACTTGCCGTCGATCGGGCTCAGCGCCGCATCGAGATTGTGCGCAGCGGACGTCTCGTTGGCCCAGTTCAGCGTGAGGATCGAGGTGGGCACGAGCTCCGCCGCGTACAGCCTCGGGTTGATCGCGTACTTGCCCGTACGCAACGGCTCGTTCCAGATGCCGCGGTGTCCGGGGCGCACGATCGAACCGAACTTGAACTCCTCGCCGGAGGTGTCCACGGTCGGCAGACCGACGTACGCCTTGACCACGGCCACCTCGCCTTGGCGCACGACCAGCATCGGCACCAGCTCGACGCTCACGAGGAACGGGTTGAGCAGGTACGAGCCGTACAGCAGCGGGTCGTGCTGGAGGCCGATGCGGCCACCGTGGTCCAGGAACGCCTGGTAGTCCTGGTAGTTGTTGTGAAGCCCGTTCTTGCTCGACAGGATCGCCTCGATCTTCTCGGCGTCCGCGGCCCCGGCTGCTTCGAGCTCCGTGATGTCGGAGAAGCCGCCGAGCCGGCTGGCGATGTCGCCGCCATCGGGCGCGTAGCCCTCGAGGGTGGTGACCACGGCCACGACGTCCTGGCCGGCCTGCGGCTGGACGAAGGTGACACGGAGCTGGTCATCGCTGAGACCGAAGGTGTCGTTGGTGGGGGCTTGTTGCCGCCCACCGCTGGACGTCGGAACGCCGTACACCCGGCTGGCGGTGAGCACGAGGAAGGCCAACGGGTGGAGCGGCAGCAACGAGCCCGGCGGCAGCACAGGACGCTGGACGCCCTTCTGGCCGCCCTCGCGCAGGAACGTGTCGAGATCGGTGAAGTTGGCGAAGACCGGCTTGTACTCGGCGCTCTTGGCGCCGATCGGCAACGCTGCCCCGAGCTGGGAGATCACCACGCCGATCTCACCGGGCGACACCCGGACCCAGGGGTGCTTGGTCACCGAGTAGACGGGCCATAGCTTGAAGCGCAGACCGGGCATGAGCAATCCGGCCTGATAACCGGCCTCCCCGTGGAATGCGATCGCCTGGTCGCCTGTCAATCGTCCGCCGACACGTTTGTTGACCAGTCCGACTTCAGCCGCTCCGATGAATCGGAACGACCGGAAAACAATGATGACCACGATGAGAAGAAGAATCAGCCCAAGAACCAGCATGGGCGCGGGGAACGGCACAGGAACCTCCGATAGCGGGCGTCCGATGGCGCCTGATTCAGTATGCACCTGACGGGTGTCGCGGGGTTCGGCCCGTCCGCGGGCCATGAGAGGATGCGTTCTGTGGACGTACGACCCCGAGCCGGCGACCTCTTGATCGCGAGCGTCGCCCTCAGCGATGGCGTCTTCGACCAGACCGTCGTGCTGCTCCTGGACCACGACGAGTCAGGCTCCCTGGGTGTCATCCTCAACCAGGTCTCCGATCTCACTCTCGAGGACGTCCTGCCGCAGTGGGCCGACGAGGTCAGCGAGCCGCGCAAGCTGTTCGTGGGCGGCCCCGTGTCGCCGAACGGCGCGATCTGCCTGGCAAGCCTTCTCGATGTCGAGACCGAACCGGCGGGCTGGCGCGGGCTGTTCCACCACGTCGGCCTGCTCCACCTCGACACACCCGTGGAGATCACCCACGGGGCGTTCGAGGACCTGCGGATCTACGCCGGCTATGCGGGGTGGGAGCCGGGGCAGCTCGACGGGGAGCTGATGCGCGGTGCGTGGCACGTGACGCCCGCCCAGTACGACGACATCTTCGGCCCTTCGTACAGCGACCTGTGGCAGCGAGTCCTGCGCCGACAAGGGGGCGAGATCGCGATGTACGCGACGTGGCCGGGCGATCTGAACCGCAACTGACCTGACCCATGCGCGTGCCAGACTGGCGCACGTGATGACCAGTGGCGCGGCATGAGCATGTGGATCGACGAGACGTCGGGTGACGGGCTCACCGATCAGCTCCCCGCCACGGGAGACGATCAGTCCGACCTTGCCCCCGACGACCTGCTGGTCCCCACGGGGGCTGGTGAGGAGTGGACTCCCGATCAGGGCTACCCGGACAGCTCGCTCTCGGTGCGCATCTGGGTCGACGACGACAAGAGGCTCACGAAGGTCAGGATCTCCAACAGGTGGCGTGACAGAGCACGGGGCACGAGCCTGTCGAGCATGTTCGACGAGGCGTTCCTGCTTGCCAACGCCACACTCGGTTCGTCCGTGCCGCCCGTCGACGACGTACCGGCGGGCGAGTCGGACGACGCGTTGAGCTGGGACTCGCTGGACGCGATCCTCGCGGAGACGGCACGGCTCGACCAGGAAGCCGCCCTGCTGGATCAGCAGCCGCCCGACCAGGTCGTACCCAACCGCTGGGTCGGTGCGCCCGTCGAGGCGTACAGCGCCAACCACATGGTGACCGTACGGCTCTCCGTCCACGGCCGTACGGAAAAGGTCGCCTTCTCCGAGCAGTGGCTCCGCCAGTCACGGGTGGCCGAGGTCTGCGACGCGGTGCTCGAGGCGCATCGCGCCGCGTACGCCCAGTTCGTACCGCCCGTGTTCGAACCGGGAGACCGTCAGCTCCTCGCGGATCGGTACGCGCGGCTCCAGAACCGGTCCATGGCGTTGCTCGCGGCACGCCCGAACCCGCAGGGAGGATCACGATGACCGACTTCGGCCATGAGGAGCGGGTCCAGGAATCAGGTGTCGTCGGGCACAGCTATGACACCGACGACAGGGTCGAGGACCTCGACATCTACGAGGCGCTCGTCAACCCCCACGACGGGCAGGGCGGGAGCCAGAAGCGAGGTGGTGGCGGCGCTCCGGCGATGATGCCGATGGGGAACACCGGATCGTCGAGCAAGGCGGAGACCGCCGCAGCGGGCACGACAGCGGCCGGGCCGGCCAAGGGGACCTCGGCGGCGTCGGCTGGCGGGGGCAACGCTTCTGGCTTGAGCGGTACGGGCGGCGCCGGCGTCAGCGGTATCGGCGGTGCAGGCTATGGCTCGGCGGGACTTGGAGCCGACGCACTGTCCGGGGTGGGTGGTACGGGATCAGCGGGTCTCGGTGGACTGAGTTCCGGCTTGGGGGCCGGCGGGCTCGGATCCGGAGCCGGGTCCTCCTGGACGATGCCGTCGTACGGAACCGGGGCCGCGGGCCTGCCCGATCCGACGATCGACCAGCCGGGTGCGGGCACCGGCACGACACCACCAGGGGGCTTCACCGTCCCCGGGGTCGGCAGCCCGCCGACGACGACGGTCCCCACCCCGACGGTGCCGGGCACCAGCTCGGGCGGTATCCCGCCCATCAAGGTACCGAGCGCGGCAGGAGCCGGTGCCGGCATGCCCAGCGCGGGCGGCACCGGCGGAGGGGGTGGCGCGTCGGCGAGCACGGCGAACCTCGGCGTCACGATGGTGCAGGCCAGCCCTGAGATGCTCCACAAGGAGGCCCAGTACTGGGACGACACCGCCAAGGACTTCACGGCGAACGTCGCCAACCCGGTCGGCAACCAGTCACCGTCGTCGGTCGATTTCGGCATGATGACGGACGCGTTCAGTCCGTACAACGACGTGTTGAACCGCCTCAAGAAGTGGTCGACGGACGCAGGCTCGGAGTTCTCCGCGATCAGCGACACGTTGCAGTCGGCGTCCGGTGGCTACAAGGACACCGAGGACACCAACACCGCCGCCTCCACGCAGGTTGCGACGCACTCGAGCATCCCGGTCTAGGAGGAGGACGGCATGACGACCACCACGCAGACGCCCATGACGTCGGCCGCGATCCAGAGCCTGGACCCGAGCGCCGTCAGCGCACTCATCTCGCTGAAGGCCGCGTGCACGGCGTGCGAGGACGCTGACAACGCCCAGGGGAAGAAGGGTGCCGAAAAGGCGGACGACACGTACGACGGCGCGTGCCAGGACGACGCGAAGAAGCGTTTCCTCGCGCAGGGCAAGGCGATCGTCGACGACATGTGGGCCACGTTCAACGCCTTGCAGGACGGCTACCAGAGCTCGCTCCGACCGCACGAGAACGTCGGGCCAAGGCTTCACCAGGTGTACGCGGACACCTGGGTCGTCGTGGGCCAGAAGATCGCCCCGGTCATCGCTGACGTCCAGAAACGCCAGCAGCAGGACCACTGGACCGGCGCGGGCGCCGACGACTACATGAAGCAGCTTCCCGTACAGTTCGCGGCGCTCAACGAGTTCTCGCAGTTCGTGTCCGTGGCCGGTGCGGGGGTCGAGACGCCCGCCCAGCTGCAGCAGGCGGTGTTCACCGCGTTCGTCACCATGGCCGGTGGCGCGGCTCAGAAGGTCCAGGGGTACGCGGGCACCGACACTGGCGACCACTACTTCCAGCGGTGCGCGTGGGCCGCGAACACGCTGTCGCAGTGCGTCGACTGGTTCACGAACAACCTGATGACGGGCAACGGGACGTGGCAGTCGCCGCTCGGCGACCACATATCGCAGATGACGTCGACGGCCGTGACGAAGGCGGCGGTACTGACCGGGGATGCCTGGCCGAAGGCGACGGTGAAGACGGACACGTCGAAGCTCCCCACGGGGACGGACCCGAAGTACACGACGCCTTCCGGAGTGGGCAGCGTGGGCACCGACGGGCCGATCACCGACCGGGGCGAGGATGCCGGCGTGAGCGTCGACGACGCGGCGCCGTCCACGGGTGGGTACGCCTAGCCCATCGCGACCCGCGACGGTGCGGCTCCTGCGTTCTGGACGGACCAGGCTACGATCGTTGGCAGGGGGTGAGTCGTGGGCGAGACTCCGAACGGGCGCAGGATCCTGGTCATCGACGACGATGCGTCGCTGGCCGAGATGCTGCAGCTTGTGCTGCGACAGGAAGGCTTCGAGACGACGTGGTGCGCGTCGGGCGACGCGGCGCTGGAGGTGTTCCGGTCGGCGCAGTTCGACCTGGTGCTGCTCGACCTCATGCTGCCTGGCCTCGACGGCGTCGCCGTCTGCCGACGGATCAGGGCCGACTCCGGGGTTCCGATCGTCATGCTCACCGCCAAGTCCGACACCGGAGACGTCGTCGACGGTCTCGAAGCCGGGGCCGACGACTACATCGCGAAGCCGTTCAAACCACGCGAGCTCGTTGCCCGCGTCCGGACCCGGCTGCGCCGTCCGCCAGCCGAGTCGGAGACCGACATGATCCGCGTCGGTGACGTGACGATCGACGTCTCCGCCCATGAGGTGAAGCGGGGGAGCGACCCCATCGCCCTCACCCCGCTGGAGTTCGACCTCCTCCTCGCTCTCGCACGGAAGCCGCATCAAGTCTTCACGCGTGAGAAGTTGCTCGAGCAGGTCTGGGGCTACCGGCATGCTGCCGACACCAGGCTCGTCAACGTCCACATCCAACGGCTGCGGTCCAAGATCGAGCAGGACCCCGAGCGACCGGAGCTGGTACTGACCGTACGAGGGATCGGGTACAAGGCCGGTGGCGTCGCAGGAATCAAGTAGGGGCCTGGACCAAGCCCGCCGGCTGCTCCGTGCGCCGAGCAGGGCCTGGTGGGGCTCGCTGACACTACGCGTCGTGGGAACGACGCTGATCGGCACTGTCCTCGTCCTCATCCTCGGAGGCTGGCTCCTGCAGCAGCAGGCGGCCGCAGGCATCGAGGAGGGCAAGGTGGCCTCGTCCCTCGCTGAGGCCTCGACGGCCCTCGACATCATCGAGAGCTCGCTGCACGACTCGACCGTCCAGGCGAGCTCGACCGAGACCATCACG
>DAIPZP010000096.1:0-6751 GCA_036782155.1 Propionibacteriaceae bacterium | reverse complement strand
GCGGAGGGCGGACGGTCTCCGTTTCGCTACTCCCGCGTACGCCGCCGTCGAACTGGCTGCCACGGACGACGGTCGCGCCGTCTGCGAGGCGCTGAGGCGCCGGCTGGCGACCCCGGCCGAGCTTCGGGAGGCGCTTGAGACGATGACCGGCTCCCGAGGACAGGCGGTGCGGCGATGTGTGGTCGAGGCGAGTCTGACGAACCCGTGGTCCTACGCGGAGCTGCGGCTCCACCGGATCCTGCGCGCCGCGGGGATCACCGGCTGGGTCGCGAACGCCAAGCTCAGGTTGGCCGGGGAGGTCATCCACCCCGACGTACTGTTCCCCGACTCTCACGTGGTTATCGAATTCGACGGTCGCGCCGTCCATGACGACCCGGCCCAGTTCCTCCGCGATCGCGAGCGTCAGAACACGCTGGTCGCTCACGGCTACGTCGTCCTCCGGTTCGGTTGGGAGCACCTCGACCAGCCGGACTACATCGTGAGGATGGTGCGGCAAGCTCTGCGCGCGGCTGGTCGCGTCAGGTGAACGACGCGATTCGCCCTGAAGTCGCTCGCCCAAGGCCCATGAAGGTCGCTGTCAGGGCGTCGACAGCGCGAATCGCGCCAAAGCCTGCCGGGATAGGGTCGGTTCATGCCCGATCTCGCTGCCGCTGTCGCCCGACAGATCCCTCGCGCCGTCGACGATGTCGTCCGACTGGTCGCGATCCCCTCTGTGAGCTCTCAGCCCGACCATGCTGCCGACGTGGACGCCACAGCACGGGCGGTGGCTGACCACCTCACCGAGCTGGGGTGCCCCGACGTACAGATCGTTGCCGAAGGCGGCAAGCCGGCCGTCATTGGCCGCTTCGAGGGCCCGGCTGGAGCGCCTCGCGTGTGCCTGTACGCGCACCACGACGTACAGCCCGTCGGTGACCCCGCCATCTGGGAGAACCCCGGTTTCGAGGCGACCCGCAGGGGCGACAGGCTGTTCGGCAGGGGAGCGGCGGACGACAAGGGCGGCATCGGCGTACATCTCGCTGCGCTCCGCGCTTTCGGCGGCGACCTCCCGGTGGGCGTCACCGTCTTCGTCGAGGGCGAGGAGGAGATCGGCTCACCCAGCCTCGGCGCGATCATCGCCGCACACTCCGAGCAGCTCCGCGCCGACGCGTACGTGATCACGGACTCAGGCAACTGGGACGTCGGTGTGCCCGCTTTCACGACCACCCTGCGTGGTGTCTGCGACTGCGTGGTCGAGGTCGCGACGCTGGACCACGCGATCCACTCCGGCCAGTACGGCGGCATCGTCCCCGACGCGGTCACCGCCCTCTGCCGCCTGCTCGCGACCCTGCACCACGAGGACGGCAGCGTCGCGGTGGACGGTCTCGTCCCGGCGCCCGACTCCGACCTCGACTACCCCGAGGACCGGCTCCGCGCTGAGTCCGGCGTGCTCGACGGCGTCGCCTACCTCGGCTCCGGGTCGATCACGTCCCGCATCTGGTCGCAGCCCTCGATCACGGTCATCGGCATCGACGCGCCCAGCGTCGCTGATGCGTCGAACACACTGTTCCCGAGCGCGCGGGCGAAGGTCAGTCTGCGCGTACCGCCCGGCCAGCGCGCCACCGACGCGCTCGACAAGCTGGTCGCCCACCTCGAGAGCCACGCTCCGTGGGGCGCGCGCGTCACCGTGACCCGTGGCAGCGCCGGCGATCCCGGCGTGTTGCCTGTCGAGGGCGAGATCGCCGCGGCAGCGACCAGCGCGTTCACGGAGGCGTACGGGGTCGCGCCGGTCCACATGGGGCAAGGCGGGTCGATCCCGATGGCCGCGGACTTCCAGCGCCAGTACCCCGGCGCGACGATCCTGCTCACCGCGGTGTGCGACCCGGATTCCCGCATGCACGGGCCCAACGAAAGCCTCCACCTCGGCGACTTCGCGAAAGCCGCGCTCGCCGAGGCGCTGTTCCTCGCGAAGCTGGCCTGAGCCGACCGTACCGACTCAGTCGAGCTCCTCGAGCCACAGCGCACGCTTCGGGCAGGAGTTGACCGCACGCTGGGCCGGTCCCAGATCAGAGGCGCCGAGTTCCTCCGTCGGGACGATCGGGTAGCCCCAGCGATCGAGCTGTACGAGCCGTGATGCCGTCATCGCGCACTGGCCGATCCCCTCGCACACGAGTGGGTCCACGCGCAGCTTCTGGCCGGTCAGACGCTCGCGAGCTGCCCGGATGCGCTGGAGGGCACTCACAGTGACGTCCCAGGAAGGGTCACGTGCGTGCGGTGGCGGCAGCGCATCCCCGACACGTGCGCGCCGAGATGCGCCGAGAACGTCTGGAGGGCCGACGTGCTGAGCCTCGTCGCACCGTCGGGGTGACGGCAGGCGCCGCGGCCCTCGATCGCCGAGATGTCGGCACGCAACCGATCCATCGTCCGACGATCGCCATCCTCGTCGGCGAGCGCCGCCCAGTGCTCGGCCAGCGCCGGCAGGCCGAACAGGCAGGGTCCGCACTGACGTGCGCTCATCGAGGCCAGGTACGAGACCAGGTCGGCCGTGACCCTGACGCCGCAGGCGTCCTCGGCGAGCGGGACCATCACGCCGGCACCCAGCGTCAGCTTCGCTGCTCGCAGTTTCTTCTCGTTCACTTCGAGGCTTGCGATGTCATCCCACTTGGCCCAGATGCCGGCATAGCCGCCGAGCAGCACGGCCTGTGGCGCGACCTTCCAGCCCAGGCCGATGAGGACCTGCTCGATCGTGGTCGACTGCGCGACCTCGACGACCATCCGGTGCGCACCGAGAACGGTCAAGAGCCTTGTCGACGGGTTCGGAAGCCCGCGCGCCAGCAGTGCCAGCCGGGCCAGCGTCTCGACGTTCTGCACGATCGTCTGCGGGGCCCACGGATCGGTGACGTTGCGGCGCGGGAACGGCAAAGCGGGTCCGCCGGACGTGGCGCGCGTGATCGCCTGCGCTTCGCCGGCAAGGTAGTGGACGGGACCGTCGATGATCTCGATCGGCACGTCGCGTCCGGACCAGCCGCGGTCCTGGAACGCCTCCTCGAAGACAGCCCTCGCGGTGTAGTCGTCCCCATGGAGCCAGATGATGGCCCGGTCAGCCCCGAGTGCCTGCGCGGCGATCATCAACCCGTCGAGCACGAGGTGGGGACGCTGCCTGATGAGGGTGCCGTCCTTGCCGGCCAGCGGCTCGCTCTCGGCGGCGTTGGCCACGACGGTGAGTGGCCCCTTGCGCAGCAGTGCCGAGCGCCACTTGACCGCGACGGGAACGAACGCGCCGCCGTGTCCGAGCAGCCCCGCATGCTCGACGTCGGCGAGCAGGGCCGCCGAGACGTCCGGGCGGGGACCGAAGCGGAGTACGTGGTCGTCGTACGACTCCCGCTCGCTCGCGGTCACGCTGTCCGCGGGGCCGGACGGGCTGAGCATGACCGGACCGGTCAGCAGGGTGTCGGTGGCGACGCGTGTCGCAGTGAGGGTCATCGGCTGCTCCGGGATGCGACGGGAGTGGGGGTATCGCTGTCGAGCGAGCCGGTGAGCGAGTCGACCAGGTCAGCAGGCGTCCGAGCGGTGTAGCGCGTCACGGCCAGCGCGACGACGAACAGGCCGGTCGCGATGTAGAACGTGGTGAGGGCCGCCACGTCCGAACCGGCGAAGACGCTGTGACCCCAGACCAGCAGCAGCAGTCCCGCGGCCACCTTATGGATGGGCCACCAGTGACGGGCGGCGAACCGTCCGGCGAAGCGCGCGGTGACGCCGGTGATGATCCCGGCCCAGAGCGCCAGCACGCCGAGGCTCACGGCCACCGGCCGGTACTCGGAGGCCATCGGCAGCAGCGCGCCGAGCCACCCGACCTTGGCCCACGGATCGAGCGCGAGCACGACGAGGTGCAGAGCCACGAAGACCAATGTGAACACAGACAGGGTCGCGTGGATCGTCAGCCTGGTCCGTGGCGCCGGCATCCGAAGGTGCCGGGCCCATGGGTGGGACAGGACGAGACCGGTGATCACGAGAAGGAGCAGCAGCACGTACGAGGCGACGCCGGCCGCACGGCCCAGCACCCAGGTGGCCATCTGGGTGCTCAGAGTCTGCCGGGTCATCGGCCAGACGAGGGCCATGCTCCCGACGCCCAAGGCCAGGGAGACCAGGCCGGCCAGTATCCAGAGGAGATTCTTCATCGTGTGACCTGCCAGAGAACGAAGGGACGGATGGCGGCGGAGAGTCCGATCTCGCCGTCGACGGTGACCCACGCGGCTGCGAGGTCACGAGCGGCGGCTGACGCGGCGATGTCGGCCGCACCGGTGAGATAGAGGGTCTTGGACCACACCTCTGCCCACGCCGGATCGGGGTGGAGCACGGTGACTGCGGCGAGCCCGGCGCCGCCGGGGGTCTGGGTGCGCGGGTCGACGAGATGGTGCACGGGCACGCCCCGTACGGTCCAGCGCTGCCGTGCGATCGAGCTGGTGGCGACGCCGAGATCAGTCACCGCGAGGACGAGTACGTGCTCGTCGCGGCCCAGTGGGTCTTCGACGCCGACCTTCCAGCCGTCGCCATCAGGTCCCGGGCCCGCGAGCCACTCATCGCCTCCGGCGTCGACGAGTACCGAGCGCCCCGCGTCCGCGAGGGCGGCTGCGGCGTGACGTACAGCCAGGCCCTTGCCGATCCCGCCGAGATCGATCGGGCTGCCTCCCAGGTGGATCACGGTGCCTGTGATGGTCGGCTTCCAGGTCGCTCGAGCCACCGGGGCACCGCGGAGGGTCCGGTGGATGTCGATGTCCCACGACGTCGTACCGACCGCTTCGGTCTGGATGCGTTCGAACGACTTGTCGTACCCCCACGCTGCCAGGGTGGATCCCACCCGAGGATCGAAGAGGCCCTGGGTGACCCGATGAGCCGAATGGGCGGCCGAGATCGCATCGGCCAGGACGGCCGGTACCTCGTGCCACGCATCCGGCGCCCGATTGGCCTTGGAGAGCGCCGACTCTGGGTCGAAGCGGGTCAGGTGCGTAGCGATCGCATCGATCTCCGCCACGGCACGATCGACGGCCTCCTGCGCACCGCGAGCCGGGTCCACGACCCGGATCTCGATGTCGGAGGCCATCGACGTGAACGTGACGGCAAGATCGGTGCTCACGGTCATGGCTTCGTGGACGCCTTGGTGACGGTCTGCACCTTGGGCGCGGGAGGGGCTGCGACGACGACCGGGGCTGCCACGGTTGCCTTCGCGACGGCGGCAGCCTTGGCCTGGGCCGTCGTCTTGGTGCCGGCAGCGGTCGTGGCAGCTCCGGCTGCTGACTGTGCAGCGGAAGAGGCGCCGCCCGCAGCCGCGGACTGGTTGGCCTGGTCGGCGTTGCGGCCGTCGACCTCGGCCTGCAGCTTCGCGAGCTTCGCCTGCGCGTCGTCTACCTTGGCCTGGGCTGCGGCGAGCTGGTCATCCGGAGTCTGGCTGGAGGTGCCCGACTTCGAGGACGAGCTGGCGTACGGGTCGTGGCTGTTCGCCCAGGCCAACCCGGTGCCGAACACGGCGACCGAGGTCGGGATCAGGGTGAGAGCCGCGACGCGGCGTGCAGCGGTGGTGGGGTCAGTCATTGGTGGTGTTTCCGTTCTGGGAGTCTCTCTCGCCGGTCCTCTGCGCTGTGGTGGCGGCAGCAGCCGAGGCCGAGGCCTGGGCCGGGGCCGTCGTCGTGGTCACTTGTGCGGCGGGAAATGCGGTCTGCGTGGATGGCGCCGCGTTCTCCTGTTTCGCCAGCTCTGAGGCCGACGATGTCGGATCGGGTGTTGACGCCAACTGCTTCTCGAGGGTTGCGATCTTGGCCAGAAGGTCGTCGGCAGCCTGGTTCAGCGCGGCGACCTGATCTGTGTCACCTGTCGAGGCGGAGGCCGGTGGGGACGAGGGCGCCGTGGCATAGGCCACCCCGAGACTGCCTCCTGTGATGACCACAGCGGCACCGACTGATGCCAGGGCGGTACGGATGATCCGGTTCATGAGACCCCTTCACTTCGGCGACGCCAGTTCACGTCACTACCTGAAGTGTGGAGGGGGTTCGGACAGGGCCGGAGCAATCGACGACTAAGGCTCGGATAAAACCCTTGGCAGGTTGAGCGTTACCGACAGCCCCCGCCCGTCGAGCCCTGTGCCCAGCTCGAGGGACCCGCCCGCGTGCTCAGCGATCCGGCGCGCCACGTCCATCCCGATGCCGGTGGATCCCGTGCCCGAGCGTCCGCGCCGCGCAAGTCCGGCATCGGGCATCCCAGGTCCGGCGTCCGCGACCGTGACCTTCACGGATCGCTTGGCCGCGGCCACGGACAAGGACAGTGCCGTGCCCGCCTCGGTGTGCTTGAAGATGTTGTCCACGATCACGTCGAGGCCGGCTCCGAGCTCCGTGGCGCCGGTCGCCACCAGAGCGGCGGAATCGCTGATCTGGACCGTGAAGGGCCGGTCCTGGGATGCGGCCAGTACGGACCAGAACTTCGCCCTGTCCCGTACGACCTGTGCGGCATCGCAGCGAACCGGTGCGCGTCGCCGGTGCGAGCGGGCGGCCTCGATGACGGTGTCGACCGCTGTGACGAGGCCCGCGACGTCTGCGTCCATGCGCTCGCGCTCCTCGGGGTCGTTGAGGAGGCCGGTGTCCAGCCGCAGTGCCGTGATCGGGGTGCGCAGGCGGTGGGACAGGTCGGCGATGAGCTCGCGCTCGTCGGCGAGGAGGCCTCCCACCTGGTCACCGAGGTCGTTGAGCACATTGCCGACGGACACCATCTCGGGTGGTCCGGACGG
>DAIPZP010000095.1:0-6785 GCA_036782155.1 Propionibacteriaceae bacterium | reverse complement strand
TGCGCCGCGGAGCGGGACCCGAAGTTCGCCGTGAGCCTGTACGACGGCTTCTTCGCGAACATGGGCTACGACTGGTCGAACGACCAGATCATGTCCATCTCGACACAGCTGCAGGCCACGCTGCCCGACGGGTACGAGGCGTGCGTCACCGGCGGCACCCACGCGGCGTGGGTCACGGGTATCTACAACCTCGCCAAGACCGGTGCCGCCTCAAATGGAACGCCTACTGTGTACGTCAACGGCTCGGCCTTCGACCTGACGACCGGCACCGCCCAGACCCTTGAGGGGTCCCTGAAGTGATGCCGCTCTTCATCCCGAGCCCTTCGGTGGGCGTGTGGTACCTGGGGCCCATCCCGATCCGCGCCTACGCGTTGAGCATCATCGCCGGGATCGTGCTCGGCTGGTGGATCACGGGTCGCCGCTGGCGAGCCCGCGGCGGAACGCAGGAGACGCTCGACGGGATCCTCATCTGGGCGGTCCTGGCTGGCATCGTGGGTGCCCGGATCTACCACGTCATCACCGACGCCGAGCTGTACTTCGGGCCCGGCCGCACGTGGTACCGGATGTTCTACATCTGGGAGGGCGGCCTCGGGATCTGGGGCGCGGTGGCCGGAGGGGCTCTGGTGGCATGGTGGTGCTGTCGAAAGGCGCACGTCAGCTTCGCGGCGCTGGCCGACGTCGTCGCCCCGGGCCTGCTCGTCGCGCAGGCCGTCGGACGGATCGGCAACTACTTCAACCAGGAGCTGTACGGCGGGCCCACGACACTGCCGTGGGGGCTCGAGATCGACGCGGCACACCGCCTCCTCGGCTACGAGCAGTACGCCACCTACCACCCGACGTTCCTGTACGAGCTGCTGTGGTGCCTGGTCGGCGCCGCCTTGCTCGTCCTCGTGGAGCGTCTGTTCCGGCTCGGACGCGGCAAGCTCTTCGCCGCGTACATCGTCTGGTACACGCTGGGCAGGTTTTGGATCGAGGGCCTCCGCATCGACCCCGCCAACAGGTTCGGCGGGTTCCGCCTGAACTCGTACACCTCCCTCATCGTCTTCGTCGCGGGCGTGGCCCTCCTGGTGGCGCTCGTCATCACTCGGCCAGGGCTGTCACCGGTCCCGATCGAGCCGGCCAGCGAGCACGTAATCGGCGACGCTGACGAGCCCGCGGCCGAGGACGTAGCCGCACGTGAAGAGCGCACGAGCGACTCCGCGACCACCCCGGACGAGGGGCCCGACGAGCTCGCTCCGTAAGAGTTCGTGCCGATCCATCCGGTATGCGGCAATTCTGATCCGAGGGGGTCAGGCTTAGATAAGTTGTCCAGCGACGAAGCCACCTCGGCGTAAGCGTGCCGTGGCGTCGTGTCCGAGCCGGTTCAGCCGGCCCGCTTCGAAGGGAGACCCATGGTCTACGAGCCGCTCGCCCGGCCGACCGCACAGGGCCTGTACGACCCGGCGTACGAACACGACGCGTGTGGCGTCGGATTCGTCGCCCGCCTCGACGGTGTCGCCAGTCATGACATCGTGGAGAAGGGTCTTGAGGTGCTCCGGAACCTCGACCATCGCGGCGCGACCGGGGTTGACACGGCCGCTGGTGACGGCGCCGGGATCCTGGTCCAGGTGCCCGACGCGTTCCTGCGCAAGGTCATCGACGCGGAGCTGCCGGACAAGGGGTCGTACGCCGTGGGCATGGCCTTCCTGCCGACCGAGTCGCGGGCGCGTGAGACCGTCAAGGCTGCCCTCACCCACATCGCCGGCCAGGAAGGACTTCGCGTCCTTGCGTGGCGGTCCGTGCCGACCGAGACCAGCACGTTGAGCCCCGTCTCTGTCGACGTGATGCCCCATATGGAGATGCTTCTCGTCGACTCGTACGACGGTCTGAAAGGTCTTGATCTCGAGCGGCTCGCGTACGTGCTCCGGCGGCGCGCCCAGCACGAGCAGCACGTGTACTTCGCGTCCCTGTCGTGTCGGACCGTCGTCTACAAGGGGATGCTCACCACGGCTCAGCTCGAGGCTGTGTACCCCGAGCTCCACGACCCGGATCTCACCAGTGCGCTCGCGCTCGTGCACTCCCGGTTCTCGACGAACACGTTCCCGGCATGGGAGCTCGCCCACCCGTACCGCCTGATCGCCCACAACGGTGAGATCAACACCGTCAAGGGCAACCGGAACTGGATGCGTGCTCGCGAGACCCTGCTCTCGTCGGACCTCATCCCGGGCGACCTGGACAGGCTGTTCCCGATCTGCTCGCCCGAGGGATCCGACTCGGCCTCGTTCGACGAGGTGCTCGAGCTGCTCCACCTCGGCGGCCGCAGCCTGCCGCACGCGGTGCTCATGATGATCCCGGAGGCCTGGCAGCAGAACGCCGAGATGGATCCGTCGCGGCGCGCGTTCTACGAGTTCCACTCGTCGCTCATGGAGCCCTGGGACGGCCCGGCGGCCGTGACGTTCACCGACGGTACGACGATCGGCGCCACGCTCGACCGCAACGGCCTGCGTCCCGCCCGCTACTGGGTGACGACCGACGGTCTGGTGATCTTCGCCTCCGAAGCCGGCGTGCTCGACATCCCGCAGGACATGGTGCAGAGCAAGGGCCGCCTGCGCCCGGGCCGGATCTTCCTCGTCGACCTGGATCAGCACCGCGTGATCGACGACGAGGAGGTCAAGGCTGAGCTCGCGAGCGCGGAGCCGTACGCCGAGTGGGTCTCGGCCGGACATATCAACCTCACCGACCTCCCCGAGCGTCAGCACATCGTTCACAGCCATTCGTCCGTGACGCGCCGCCAGCAGATCTTCGGCTACAACCACGAGGAGCTGCGGATCATCGTCGCGCCGATGGCGAACACCGGTGCGGAGCCCATTGGCTCGATGGGCAACGACACGCCGCTTGCCGTCCTGAGCGACAACTCGCGCACGTTGTTCGACTACTTCAGCCAGCTGTTCGCCCAAGTCACCAATCCGCCGCTCGACGCGATCCGTGAGGAGCTCGTGACGAGCCTCTCGAGCTCGATCGGGCCGGAGCGGAACCTGCTCGACCCGGGCCCGGACAGCTGCCGGCAGATCGTGATCGACTTCCCGATCCTCGACTCGGACGAGCTGGCCAAGCTGGTACGCATCAACCGTTCCGGCGAGACGCCGGGCTATGCGGCGAAGGTGATCCACGGGCTGTACAAGCTCGATGAGGGCGCAGAGGGCCTCAAGGCTCGCCTTGACGAGCTGTGCGCTGAGGTCGACGAAGCCATCGACGAGGGCGCGCAGATCATCGTGCTCAGCGACCGCAACTCGACCGGGGAGCTCGCCCCGATCCCGTCGCTGCTGCTGACCTCGGCCGTGCACCACCACCTCGTACGCCGCAAGACCCGTACGAAGGTCGGGCTGGTCGTCGAGGCCGGCGACGTGCGCGAGGTGCATCATGCCGCGCTGCTCATCGGCTACGGCGCCGCCGCCATCAACCCGTACCTCGTGTTCGAGTCCGCAGAGGACCTCGCGCGCAACGAGCTGTACGTGACGGTCGACCCGGACAAGGCGATCTACAACGTCCGCAAGGCGCTCGGCAAGGGCGTGCTCAAGGTCATGAGCAAGATGGGTGTCTCCACGATCGCCTCCTACACCGGTGCGCAGATCTTCGAGGCGACCGGTCTGGCCAAGGACCTCGTCGACGCGTACTTCGAGGGCACCACGAGCCGTCTCGAAGGGATCGGCCTGGAGCAGATCCACGAGATGATCCTGCGCCGTCACCTGCGTGGCTACCCGGCCGACGGGATCCCGCTGGCCCATCGCACACTCCCGGTCGGCGGCGAGTACCAGTGGCGCCGTGAGGGTGAGGAGCACCTGTTCGACCCCGAGACGGTGTTCCGGCTGCAGCATGCGACACGTACGGGCCGCTACGACGTGTTCAAGCAGTACACGGGCCTGGTCAACGACAACTCGCACCGGCTCATGACGCTGCGCTCGCTGCTGGACCTCAAGCCGGCGGAGACGCCGGTGCCGCTCGAGGAGGTCGAGCCGGTGAGCTCGATCGTGAAGCGGTTCTCGACCGGCGCCATGTCGTACGGCTCCATCAGCAAGGAAGCCCACGAGACCCTGGCGATCGCCATGAACCGGCTCGGCGCGAAGTCGAACACGGGCGAGGGCGGCGAGGACGCGGACCGTCTGTACGACCCGTCGCGCCGCTCGGCCATCAAGCAGGTCGCGTCCGGCAGGTTCGGTGTGACGAGCGACTACCTGTCGAACGCCACGGACATCCAGATCAAGATGGCCCAGGGCGCCAAGCCGGGTGAGGGTGGTCAGCTCCCGGGCGCGAAGGTCTACCCGTGGGTGGCGAAGACGCGGCACTCCACGCCCGGCGTCGGCCTCATCTCGCCTCCGCCGCACCACGACATCTACTCGATCGAGGATCTCAAGCAGCTCATCCACGACCTCAAGTGCGCCAACCCGACCGCTCGGATCCACGTCAAGCTCGTGGCCGAGGTTGGCGTCGGTACGGTCGCGGCGGGCGTGGCGAAGGCGAAGGCCGACGTGGTGCTCATCTCGGGCCACGACGGTGGTACGGGCGCTGCGCCGCTCACGTCGGTGAAGCATGCGGGCGGTCCCTGGGAGCTCGGTCTGGCCGAGACCCAGCAGACGCTGCTGCTCAACGGCCTACGTGACCGCATCGTCGTGCAGACCGACGGCCAGCTGAAGACGGGTCGGGACGTCATCGTCGCTGCGCTGCTGGGCGCGGAGGAGTTCGGTTTCGCGACCGCGCCGTTGGTCGTCGAGGGCTGCGTCATGATGCGCGTCTGCCACCTCGACACCTGTCCGGTGGGCGTCGCGACCCAGAACCCGGCCCTTCGCGAGAAGTTCAATGGGCAGGCCGACTTCGTCGTGAACTTCTTCGAGTTCATCGCCGAGGAGGTCCGCGAGTACCTGTCGCTGCTGGGCTTCCGGACGCTCGAGGAGGCCGTCGGGCACGTCGAGAAGCTCGACACCCGGCCCGCTGTCGACCACTGGAAGGCGTCCGGCCTGGACCTGTCACCGATCCTCGCCAAGGTCGAGAGCTCCTCGCCGCTGCACTCGACGACGACCCAGGACCACGGTCTCGGTGAGACTCTCGATGTGAAGCTCATCGAGCTGGCGCGCCAGGCGATCGAGCAGGGCACTCCGGTCAAGGAGGCCACCTCGATCCGGAACGTCGACCGGACGGTCGGGACGATACTGGGCCACGTCGTCACCAAGGCGACCAAGGGCGCCGGGCTTCCCGACGACACGATCGACATCACGCTCACCGGCACGGCCGGACAGAGCTTCGGCGCGTTCCTGCCGAAGGGCATCACGCTGCGGCTCCTCGGCGACGCCAACGACTATGTGGGCAAGGGTCTGTCGGGCGGTCGCCTCATCGTGGCCCCGCCCCCGGAGGCCACCTTCGCCGCCGAGGAGCAGATCATCGCGGGACACGTCATCGGGGACGGCGCCACGTCGGGGGAGATCCTCCTGCGCGGCATCGTGGGCGAGCGCTTCTGCGTCCGCAACTCCGGTGCGACGGCGGTCGTCGAGGGTGTGGGCGACCACGCCTGCGAGTACATGACGGGCGGCGAGGCGCTGATCCTCGGCCCGACCGGCCGCAACATCGCGGCGGGCATGTCGGGTGGCGTCGCGTGGGTGCTCGATCTGGAGCGGAAACGCCTCAACTCCGAGCTCGCCGACCCGGTCGAGCTCGACGACGCGAACCTGGAGCGCGTGAAGGAGCTGCTGGCCCGGCATCTGTCGGAGACTGGATCACCGGTCGCAGAGGGCCTGCTCCGCGCCTCGGACGACGAGCTGCGCAGCCGGTTCACAACGATCGTCCCCAGGGACTACGGCCGCGTCATGCGGGCAAAGGCCGAGGCTGAGGCAGCAGGGTTCGGCGAGGTTGAGACGACCGAGAAGATGATGGAGGCCGCTCGTGGCTGATCCCCGTGGCTTCATGACCACTCCCCGGGCCGTCGCCGCGCGGCGCCCTGTCGAGGAGCGAGTGAACGACTGGGAGGAGGTGTACCCGGAGACCCCCGGGCGCGCCGTCCTGCCGATCATCCAGACCCAGGCGGGCCGCTGCATGGACTGCGGCATCCCGTTCTGCCACAGCGGCTGCCCGCTCGGAAACCTCATCCCCGAGTGGAACGACCTCATCTGGCGCGACGACTGGCGTGGCGCCCTCGAGCGTCTGCACGCGACCAACAACTTCCCCGAGTTCACCGGTCGCCTCTGCCCGGCGCCGTGCGAGACGGCCTGCGTCGTCGGCATCTCGCGCGACCCGGTGACGATCAAGAACGTCGAGGTCGCGATCATCGACAAGGCCTGGGACGACCGTCGCGTCGTACCGGAGCAGGCCTCGTGGCACACGCTCAAGACGGTTGCCGTCGTGGGCTCCGGCCCTGCAGGTCTTGCGGCCGCGCAGCAGCTCACGCGTGCGGGCCACACGGTCGTCGTGTACGAGCGGGCCGACGAGATCGGTGGACTGATGCGCTACGGCATCCCCGAGTTCAAGATGGAGAAGGACGTCATCGACCGGCGCCTCAAGCAGATGCGCCTGGAGGGGACGGTCTTCAAGACCAGTGTCACCATCGGTACCGACATCACGTTCAGCGAGCTGCGGGAGAGGTTCGACGCCATCGTGCTCGCGGTCGGGTCGACCATCGCCCGCGACCTGTCGGTCCCGGGGCGCGAGCTCAAGGGAATCCATCAGGCGATGGAGTACCTGCCGCAGGCGAACCGTGTTGCTCGCGGTCGGGAGGTCGCCGACCAGATCCTCGCGACCGGCAAGGACGTGGTGATCATCGG
>DAIPZP010000094.1:0-6981 GCA_036782155.1 Propionibacteriaceae bacterium | reverse complement strand
GCTGTCGGAGGGCCGGGCTAGGGTGATCCACCTGGGGTCCTGAAAAGGCCCCGCGTCGTCGTCTTCCCCCGGCGGCCCAGAACACGGCAGCGTGCCGTGAGTTGTGCGCGCAAGGAGGAGGAACGGTGAGCTCGGACTTCGTCCACCTCCACGTACACACCGAGTACTCGATGCTCGACGGTGCCGCGAAGGTGGGGCCGCTGATGGCCGAGGCGGCTCGTCAGGGCATGGGTGCGATGGCGATGACCGACCACGGCAACATGTTCGGGGCGTACGAGTTCTGGAACGCGGCGAAGAACCATCCCGTCAAGCCGATCATCGGGATCGAGGCCTACGTGGCCCCGTCGTCCCGGTTCACCCGGGTTCCGGAGTTCTGGGCGACCGGCAAGCGCGAGGTCGCCGACCTCGACGCCGAGGGCACCAAGGATGTCTCGGGCGGCGGTCGCTACACGCACATGACGATGTGGGCGCAAGATTCCGAAGGGCTGCGCAACCTGTTCCGGCTGTCGAGCCTCGCGAGCTTCGAGGGCTTCTACCTGAAGCCGCGCATGGACCGCGAGCTGCTCGCCCAGCACGCCAAGGGCATCATCGCGACGACTGGCTGCCCGTCGGGCGAGGTCCAGACCAGGCTTCGCCTTGGCCAGTACGACGAGGCGCTGGCCGCTGCCGCGGCGTACCGCGACATCTTCGGGCCCGAGAACTTCTACGCCGAGCTCATGGACCACGGGCTGTCGATCGAGCGCAACGTCCGCGACGACCTCCTGCGGATCGCGAAGAACCTCAAACTGCCGCTGCTGGCCACCAACGACTCGCACTACGTCACCGCCGACCAGTTCGACGCCCACGACAACCTCCTGTGCGTCGGCGTAGGTCGCAACAAGGACGACCCGAACAGGTTCCGGTTCAACGGCGACGGCTACTACATCAAGACCGCCGAGGAGATGCGGACGCTGTTCCGTGAGGTGCCCGAGGCCTGTGACAACACGCTGGCGATCGCGGAGCGGATCGGCGACTACGCCGACGTCTTCCGCCAGGTCGACCGGATGCCGCAGTTCGACGTGCCGGCGGGGGAGACGCAGTCCTCGTGGCTGCGCAAGGAGATCGAGGACGGCATCCGCGTACGGTTCGGCGACAGCCCGCCGCCCGACCTCCGCGATCGCGTCGAGCTCGAGATGAGCGTCATCGAGCCGATGGGCTACTCGTCGTACTTCCTCATCGTCGCCGACATCTGCCGTTATGCGCGCGAGAACGGGGTCCCGGTGGGGCCGGGCCGCGGCTCGGCGGCCGGCTCGATGGTGTCGTTCCTCACCCAGATCATCGAAGTGAACCCCATGCAGCACGGGCTGCTGTTCGAGAGGTTCCTCAACCCCGAGCGCATCTCCCCGCCTGACATCGACCTCGACTTCGACGACCGCCAGCGCGACAAGATCATCAGCTACGTGACGAACAAGTACGGCGAGGCGTACACGAGCCAGGTGAACACGTTCGGCACGATCAAGGCCAAGGCTGCGGTCAAGGACTCGAGCCGCATCCTGGGCTACCCGTTCGCGCTCGGCGAGAAGATCACGAAGGCGATGCCGGCCGCCGTGATGGGCAAGGACGTTCCGCTGAACGACCTGTTCGACCCGAACCACAAGCGCTACGCCGAGGGCAGCGAGTTCAGGGCTCTGTACGAGAGCGACCCGGACGTCCACAAGGTCGTCGACACCGGTCGCGGCATCGAGGGTCTGATCCGCCAGTCGGGCGTCCATGCCTGCGCGTTCATCATCTCCAACGAGCCGCTGCTCGACGTCATACCCATGCACAAGCGGGACAAGGACGGCATGATCATCGCCGGCTTCGCCTACCCGCAGTGCGAGGAGATGGGCCTGATGAAGATGGACTTCCTCGGGCTGCGCAACCTCGGCGTGATCGACGCCGCGGTGCGCAACATCAAGCAGAACCGCGGCATCGAGCTCCACATGCGCGACGTGCCGTTCGACGACGTCGCGACGTACGAGCTCCTTGCCCGCGGCGACACGCTCGGGGTGTTCCAGCTCGACGGCGGCCCGATGCGTGCTCTGCTGCGCCTGCTCAAGCCGAACCGCTTCGAGGACATCATCGCGGTGATCGCCCTGTACCGGCCTGGTCCCATGGGCGCCAACGCCCACATCAACTACGCCGAGCGCAAGAACGGGCGCCAGAAGATCGAGGCGATCCACCCCGAGCTGAAGGACGCGCTCGACCCGATCCTCGGCGATACGTACCACCTGCTCGTCTACCAGGAGCAGATCATGGCGGCCGCGCGGAGCCTGGCCGGCTACTCGCTCGGCGGCGCAGACCTGCTGCGGCGGGCGATGGGCAAGAAGAAGAAGGAGATCCTGGACAAGGAGTGGGACCACTTCCACAACGGGATGCGCAGCAACGGCTACTCCGATGCCGCGACGAAGGCGCTGTGGGACACGATGGTCCCGTTCGCCGACTACGCGTTCAACAAGTCACACGCGGCCGGCTACGCGTACGTCTCGTACTGGACCGCGTACCTCAAGGCCAACTTCCCGGCGGAGTTCGGCGCGGCGTTGCTCACGAGCGTGGGCGACGACAAGGACAAGATGGCGCTGTACCTGGCGGACATGCGCGGGCTGCACATCAACGTGCTGCCGCCCGACGTCAACACGTCCGTCGCGGAGTTCTCGGCCGTCGGCGAGGACGTACGGTTCGGTCTTGCCGCCATCCGCAACGTGGGGAGTGGCGTGGTCGAGGCGATCTGCGAGGCGCGCAGCGAGTTCGGGCCTGCGGCGACCTTCCACGACTTCCTCGACCGGGCGCCACTGGCCGTGTGCAACAAGCGCACGGTGGAGTCCCTCATCAAGGCCGGCGCCTTCGACTCGCTCCGCCACCCGCGACGAGCGCTGATGGAGGTGTACGAGAGCGCGATCGACCACGTCCTCGACCTCAAGCGCAACCAGGCGTTCGGCCAGGACGACCTGTTCGGCGACGGTGGGGGAGAGGTCACCACCGCTCCCACCTCCGGCTCCATCCCGGACATGCCCGACTGGGACAAGCGCACCAAGCTGGCGTTCGAGCGGGAGATGCTCGGGCTGTACGTGTCGGACCACCCGCTCAATGGCCTCGACCACGTGCTCGCGTCCAAGCGCGACGTGTCGATCTCGGCGCTGCACGACGAGCCGCGCGAGGGCATGGTGACGATCGCCGGCATGATCACGCAGGTCCAGCGCAAGCAGAACCGCCAAGGCGAGATGTGGGCGATCATCACCGTCGAGGACCTGGACGCCTCGATCGACGTGATGCTGTTCCCCAAGGCATACGCCAGCGTCGCGATGACGCTGGCCACCGACACGATGGTGTCGGTGAAGGGCCGGGTCCGGGCGCGCGAGGACGGTGTCGAGATCACGGGCAGCACGGTGACCGTGATCAACACGGCCGCGTCCGCGGCGGAGCCGTTGACGATCGCCGTACCGGTCACGCGGGTGACGCCGGTGCTCGTGGCTCAGCTCAAGGGCGTACTCAACAACCACCCGGGCAGCCAGGAGGTACGACTTCGGCTGCTGAACAGCGATACGCCCAAGACGCTCAAGCTCGGGGCTGACCTTCGGGTCGCCACGTCTGGGGCATTGATGGCCGATCTGAAGGCTCTCCTCGGCCCCTCATGCGTGGCCTAAGGTAGTGGGGCACGTGACGAGTAGGCGGTCAGGAGACCCTGGATGAGCGCGACGGTGCCCGATGAGGTGCTGGCCGCGGGCGATACACCGCCCGACGGCCGGTCTTCGTGGCGCACGGTCAGGACGATGCTCGCCTGGCTCCTGTCGTTCGCTGCGCTAGCCGCAGTGGTCGGTTTCCTCTCGGGCGTGTTCTGGTGGGGTGTCGTCGATCTTCCGACCTACACGATCGGCGAGGACTTCCGCGGCTACACCACAGAACGCGCGCTCACCGGGGTCTTCTCGACGGACGCCTGGTTCGCCGGCCTGGGTCTGACCATCGGGGCTGGCCTGGGCTACGTCGCGTGGCGCTGGTTCCGCGACGTCGGGTGGCCGGTGACGTTCGTCGCGGGTCTCGGCGCTCTGCTGGCCGGGGGGATCTGTGACCTGACCGGGCGCTGGCTGGGTCCGCAGTCGTTCGACGCCCGCTTGGCGGCGGCAAGCCCCAAGGACGTCATCCCGATCGACTTCCAGCTCCACGCGCCGGTCGTACTCATCGTCTGGGCCTTCGCGGCGGTGCTCCCCGTGCTCATAGCGAGCTCGATGGGGCCTGACGCAGAGGAAGAGCCCCGTCCGAAGCGTCCCAGGCACCGCCGCAGCGAGACGGGTCGTAACCAGCCCGTCGAGGTGGGCCAGGTCGTCGGCCACGACATCGCTCCGCTGCCGGAGCCCGAACCGAGGCGCCGCTTCTTCCCCTTCCGACACGGTGGCGGTTCCTGACGAGACCTCGCGGCCGTAGCGTTTCAGTCTCTGTCTGCGGCGAACGGGTCGGGGTCGAGGATCCGCGAGAACCACTTCAGCGGGGCGTCGTCGTGCTCGCTGGGCCCCGTGCTCAGTGCTAATGACCGCTCCCAGGTCCAGGCTCGTCCGATGGTTGCGAGCCGGGCGACGGTGAGCACTTCAGCGGGATCCACGAACTCGTCGCGGCCGTGCGCATACGCGGCGATCAGCGCCTCACCGGTCGCGCGCGACTCGGTCTTCCCGATCCGTACAGGCACCAGCAGACTGGCGTACGGGTGGGCCGCCATCGCATCACCCCAGTCGAGGAACACCGCCTGTCCCTCGCTGGCCGCGACGTTCCACGGGTGGAGGTCGTTGTGGTCGACCGATCCGGGGCGATCGGCGCAGCTCGCGGCCAGGTCCACGACGAGGGGCCGTGACGTGCTGATCCGGGCGAGCAGCGCGGTCGCGTCATCGTCGCCGGTGTCTCTCGCGCGACGGCCCAATGTCTCGAGCAACCTGTCGAATACCCCCGGCAGCGCCTGGGGGCGTGCGTCGGGAAGACCTTGGCCGACGAGCTCGTCGACCCGGTGCCGTACTTCCTCCTGGAGCACCGCATAGGACGTCATCGCGGCGCGGAATCTCGGCTCGGAGCAGGGCTCGACCCCTTCGGCCTCGGAGTCGTCCCCCAACGAGGCACCTGCGTCTGCCAGCAGCAGCCACCCGCGTTCCAGGTCCGCGGCAAGGACAGGTGCGACGTGCTCAGGGCATTCGGCGTCGAGGGTCTGGTGGAGGATCGGTTCCGCGCTGCCTTCCGGGGTGGCCTTGAACCACACCGTCCCGCCGCCGGCCAGCGGTAGGGCGAGGACCAGCCCCCACGGGCGTACCCGCGACCAGGTCGGGTCCGCGTCGCGGCGTTGGCCCGCGGACGCGAGCGCGGCGTCGACCCAGGCGAACGCGTCCGGGAGGAAGGCATCGCTTCGCCAGTAGTCGAGCCGATTCATGGCCCTAGCCTGACAGATCACTATCACGGGACCGTGCCAGCCGCGGATCGCGCCGGCGCCGACTGGCAGCTGAGGCTCAGGCTTCGAGGCCGAGCGACGGCAGCGTCGAGGGTTCGAGGCACCAGCCGAGCAGCTGCGGCCAGGGGCCGTACCCATCGGTCGTGCTCAGGTGACCGCCGCCCGGGATGACGATCTTGGGGAGGCCGAGCGGCTGCACGTACTGGTCGTCGGGACCCTCCGGACAGTACGGGTCGCGGGGGCCCACGATCATCACGGCCGCACCGCGGGCACCCACGGTGTGCGGCCGCCAGCTGAACTCCGCCAGCTCCAGGTCCGCGAGCACGCTGGCGGATGGAGGGGCTACGAGGATCACGTGCTCGACCTCGGGGACGTCACGTCGGGCCACGGCGTGCAGCCACGTCGGTACGGACAGGCTGTGGCAGACGACGGTCACGTCGGCGCCGCCGCAGGCGGCGAGTTCGGCCTTGTACACGTCGATCCACGCGTCCAGGGACGGCATCTCGGGGTCGGGCAGCTGCGGGTAGCGGACGGCGAATCTGAGAGCGACGAGCTGGTCGTGGAGCCAGTGGTGCCAGTGCTCGGGCTCACGGTGGTTCTGCCAGCCGTGGAGCAGCACGAACGCGCGGGGCATCAGGGGCGCCCGATCTCGGCGACGATGGCGTCGGTGAGCCGTACGAGGTCGGCTGGCGCGAGCTCCACCTGCAGGCCGCGGCGACCGCCGGAGACCAGCACGGTCTCGTACGTCACCGCGGACGCGTCGACAACCGTTCGGAGTCGTCTGCGCTGACCCAGCGGTGAGATGCCGCCCACGACGTAGCCGCTCGATCGCTGCGCCGCGGCAGGATCTGCCATGTCTGCGCGCTTCGCGCCGACGGCTGCAGCCAGCGCCTTGAGGTCCATCTGGCCCGAGACCGGCACGATCCCGACGACAAGTTCGGGCTTCCCGCTCATGGTGATGCTGGCGATCAGAGTCTTGAAGACCCGCTCGGGAGTGACGCCGAGCGCGGCGACTGTCTCGTCGCCGAAGTGGTCGGAGGCGGTGTGGTCGTACTCGTGCACGGTGAACGCGACGCCCGCGGCCGTGAGGATGTCGAGCGCCGGCGTGCCCGCCCTCTTCGCCATCAGAACACCAGCGCGACGCCGAGCAGGAGCAGCGGCGCGAGGATCAGGGCAGGCAGCAGCTCGGCGACGCGGATCTGCTTGACGCCGAGCAGACCCAGGGCGAGAGCAAGCAGGATGACGCCGCCGGTGGCCGTGATGATGTCGACGTACGGGGTGGGCAGCACGTCGCCCAGCAGGAACCCGGCCAGCGTCAGCGAGCCCTGGATGATGGCGACCATCCCTGCGCTCAGGAGCACGCCTACGCCGAGCGAGGACGCGAACGCGATCGCCGCGAAGCCATCGAGGATGGACTTCACGAAGAGCTGGTCGGCGCCGCGTCCCAGGCCATCCGAGAGCGACCCCACGATGGTGAGCGGGCCGATGCAGAACAACAAGGTCGGCGTGACGATGGCCGTGACGAAGTGCTGGCGCGTCTC
>DAIPZP010000093.1:0-7006 GCA_036782155.1 Propionibacteriaceae bacterium | reverse complement strand
GTCTCTTGCTGGCGGCAGGCGTGCTCGTGAACGTCGAGATGCCCGTCCTCGCCATGGCGGCGGTCCTGCTGTTCGGCGTCGCGGCCGCTCCCATATACCCGCTGCTAGTTCTCACCACGGCTGAACGTACGTCACCGGACGTCGCCGATCGGGTCATCGGATTCCAGGCTGCAGCCTCATCGATCGGGTCCGCGATCACCCCCGGGCTCATCGGATTGGCGCTCGGCTACGAGCTCCGCGCGTTCGGCATCTCGCTCGCGGCCCTGTGCGTCGTGGCGGCGGTCCTGCTGCTGCTGATCCACCAGCGCGTACGAACCCGCACAACCCTTAGGACTCCCGCACAACCCGTGTGACCACACCTCTGAACCACACTGGTTGTGCGCGTCCGTCAGCGGCCGTCCTCGTTGATGTCCAGCAGCTCGTCGTCGTCGAAATCCACCGTACGGTCGCCCAACCTGTCGATCGCCTTCTCCCGTGGCGCCACGACGGCGACGGCGATGATCGTGGTCACCGGCACCGACAGCACGAGGCCGATGGAGCCCACCAGACTGCGTACGACCTCGCCGGCGAACTGCTCGCGCAACAGCATGCCGAACAGCGGCCGCTGGTAGACCGTGAGCAGCAGGAGGACGCTCATGATCGCGCCGGCCGACGCAAACAGGATCGTGTAGACGCTGGACGCGATGTGGTCGCGGCCGATCCGCATCGCCTTGGTGAAGATCTGGCGCGGGGTCTGCTTGCCGATGCCCGCCAGTTCCCACACGGCCGAGGCCTGCGTGATCGTGACGTCGTTGAGCACACCGAGCCCCGCAATGATCACACCGCAGATCACCACCGAGGTGAGGGCCAGGTCCGGCGCGGCCGCGGACAGAAGGACGTCGTCCTCACTCGCCACGCCCGTCAGGTGCGTCCACTTCGTCGCCCCCCAGCCGAGGAACGCCGACAGGAACAGCCCGAAAAGTGTGCCGATCAGCGCCGTCGTCGTACGGGCGGAGAACCCGTGCGCCGCGTACAGCACGACGAACATGATCGCCGACGAGCCCACGAGTCCCACGAGTACGGGGTTGTGGCCGACGATCAGCGCCGGGAACATGAACTGGGTCATGATGAAGCCTGCGAACGCCAGCCCGACCACCGCGATGGCTCCGCGCCACCGGGCGACAGCGACGACCGCCACGATGAACAAGACAGCCAAGGCGATCATCGGCCCGGTCCGCTGGAAGTCGGCGAACTGGTAGCCGGGATCGGAGCCCTCGATCGGTGTCCGGTACAGGGTGATGCCCGTCCCCGGCGTGATGCCCGACGCGTACACAGCCGCCGTCACCTTGATCTCGACCGTCTGGCCCTTCTCCGGCCCCTCGTCCAGCCGGACCGTCAGGTCTCCGCACTTCGAGGCGTCACCCGTGGCCGAACCGGACACGGCGTCGCAGTTGGTCTCGGTGACCGCGGTGACCGTCCCCTTGGGAATCGTGAGTCCCGGTACGGAGATCGTGGTGTTGTCCGCGTTGAGGTGCGCGGCGACGTTGTGCGGCCACAGCCAGACGAGCGCCGCGACGGTCCAGATCGCGATCGGGATGAGGATCCAGATCAGGGTGCGGAGCGTACGGCGCGAGCGCAACGCGTCAGCCGCCGACGACGCCTGCTCGGCGATGTGGTGATGAACCATCTGCGTACCTACCCTTGCGCGTGTGACCACAGGACCCGCCCAATCTAGCGACCGGTCCTGGGCTGTGCCTTGTGAGCGTACGGTCGCCCGCACGGCCCACCTGCTCGACACCTGCGTCTCCCCGCTGCTGCGCGGGCCGGCTGACCCCACGCTGCGCCGCACGACGACTGGCTGGTGGCGCACGGCGAGGAGTCCGTACGGACCGGGGCTGCAACAACTCGTACGATCCGGCGACGACGTCGTCGTCACCTGCTGGGGCCCCGGCGCGGAGTGGCTGGCCGAGCAGGCGCCCCGGCTGTTGGGCGCGGCGGACGACGTCTCCGGCTTCGACCCCGGCCCCGTGCGCGCGGTCGCTGAGGCGCACCGGCGTCGGCCATGGCTGCGTCTCGGCCGTACGGACCTTGTCCTCGAGGCGCTGGCGCCGGCCTCGATCGAGCAGGTCGTGACCGGCAAGGAGGCCTTCCGCGCGCAGCGGCTGCTCCTCCAGCGGGTCGGGGACCGCCCCGGCGGTCCGGCTCTCGACGAGGCACACCCGGCATGGGGCATGCGTCTTCCCTTGTCAGCCAGGCAATGGCTTGCCGTACCGAGCTGGGAGTTCCTGCGCGCCGGCGTCGAGGCGCGCCGTACCCGCGCCATCCTTTCCGCCGCCCGTACGAGCCGGTCGCTGGAGCGCCTCGCCAGCAACGCGTACACCGGTGACACCGACGTGGCCCTCCGGTCACTGCCTGGTGTTGGTCCCTGGACGTCGGCGGCCGTACGGCAGCGGGCGCTCGGCGACCCGGACGCCTGGAGCATCGGCGACTACCACGTCGGCAAGCACATCAGCTTCGTCCTGGTCGGCGAACAGCTCGACGATGACGCGGTCACAGAGTTGCTCGAGCCGTACCGGGGACACCGTTTCCGCGTGGAGGTCCTCCTCGCCGGCATGCCCCGCCCGGAGCGCCACGGACCTCGGCGGTCGCTGCCGACCCACCTTCCCCGCTGAGGCGCCTACGCCCCGTCGCCGTCCTCGGCGGTCGTCGGAAGCCAGACGGTGAACTCGGCGCCACCCTCGGGAGAGTGGCCGGCCTTGACCCAGCCGCCGTGGGCGTTGATGGTGTGGGCGACGATGGACAGCCCCAGACCCGTACCGGGCGTGTTCCTCGACAGGTCCGAACGGTAGAAGCGGTCGAAGACGTGCGGCAGGTCCTCGTCGGCGATGCCGGGGCCCTGATCGGACACCATGAGGGTCTGATCCTTCATCGTCACCGTGATGAGCCCGCCGTTCGGCGAGAACTTCACGGCGTTGTCGAGCAGGTTCGTGATCGCCCGCTCGAGCGTGTCCGGGTTCCCGACGACCTCATGCTCGGCCAGCTCGACGTCGAACATCATCGTCGGGCCGCGGCGCTTGGCACGGGTGACCGCGTTCGCGACCACGTCCTGCAGGTCGATCGGCACGCGTGCCGCCTCGACGTGGTCCTCACGGGAGAGCTGTACGAGGTCGCCCACAAGCTGCGTGAACTCGCCGAGCTGAGCCGCGACGTCGCGCAGGATGTCGGATCTGGCCCCCTCGGGCAGCATCCCCGACTTCTCGTCGGCGATGAGCAGCTCGATGTTGGTGCGCAGCGATGTCAGAGGTGTCCGCAGCTCGTGGCCTGCATCGCCGATCAGCCGGCTCTGACGTTCTCGGCTGGATGCGAGCGAGCGCATCATCGAGTTGAACGACCGGGACAGGTCGGCAAGCTCGTTGTCGCCCTCCGCTTCGATCTGGATCAGCTCGTCGGTCTCCGTGATCCGTGCCACGGCGAGCGCCAGCCGACGGATGGGCTGCAGCGACGAGCCCGCTACGAGCCATCCCGAGATGGCTGCCGCGATCACGCCGAGGATCGCCACCGCGAGCAGGACGAACGCCATCTGCCTCAGCGTGGTGAGCGTGGGTTCGAGGGACCGGCCCAGCACCAGCGCGTACCCGTCGCCGGACGTCTGGCCGTCGACCTGCGGCTCCAGCGGCACCGAGACGATCCGATAGAGCTCGCCCGTGCTCGCCCGGCCGGTACGCGCGGAGGAGCCCTCCTGGGTGCGCGCGACGGCGATCTCCTCCGCCCCGATGTCGAACGTCACCGTCTCGCCAGGGATCGGCTTCACGTCCTTGTTGGACTTCACGAGGACAAGGACGACGTTGGCGGCCCTCAGCGCGTCGGCGTTGAGGCCTCCGGTCGAGTCGAGGTCCTGCGACACCGACGCGGCGGCGATATTGGCGACCGAGAGCAGCTCGCTGTCGAGCTGGGCGTACAGGGACACTTGCGTCGTCGCGTACGCACCGATGCCCGACAGGCCGACGGAGATCGCTACCGCGAGCGCGGTCAGCCAGACGATGCGGCGCTGCAGAGTGTCTCGCGGGCGCCACGACAACCACCCTGGCCAGCGCACCTCGATCGGAAGAAAGCGGGGCAGGGTCCGTTTCGACCGCGCGTCCGGCGGCCGAAGGCGAAGCGTGATCGTACGCTCCGGGTCCGCGGCCCCTTGCGGGGCCGACGGGACCGACCGGTCCGTCACGGTGGCGTCTCACGCAGGACGTAGCCGATGCCTCGTACCGTGTGGATGAGGCGTGAGCCACCGTCCTGCTCCGTCTTGCGTCGCAGGTAGCCGATGTAGACCTCCAGCGAGTTAGCCGTGGTCGGGAAGTCGAAGCCCCACACCTCGTTGAGCAGCCAGTTGCGCTCGAGCACGCGGCGCGGGTTCTCCATGAACGTCTGCAGCAGCGCGAACTCCGTACGGGTCAGCGAGATCCGGCGCCCCGCCCTCGTCACCTCGCGGGTCTGCGGGTCGAGGGACATGTCCGCGAACGTGAGGTGCTCAGCGTCAGCGGCGATGTCGCCGTCGGCGCCGGTACGCGAGCGGCGGGTCAGCGCACGCAGCCGCGCGAGCAGCTCGTCCAACGCGAACGGCTTGGCCATGTAGTCGTCGCCGCCGGCGTCCAGCCCGTCGACGCGGTCGTTGACGGCGTCGCGTGCTGTCAGTACGAGGATGGGCACATCGTTGCCCGACTGGCGCAACATCCGCGTGGTCTCGAGGCCGTCGAGGCGGGGCATCATGACGTCCATGATGACCGCGTCCGGCCGAGAGCTCGACAGTCTCGCCAGCGCTTCCAGCCCGTCGCCGGCAGTGATCACCTCGTAGCCGCTGTAGTGCAGCGACCGGCTCAACGAATCCCGGACCGCCTGGTCGTCGTCCACCACGAGGATCTGCATGTGCCTACTCTGCCATTGCCGGGCGGCCAGGTGGCGAGGCGCCACGTGAACGCAGTCCAGAACACCTTCTGAGCGCCATGTACGTACGCAGAACGCCCGCCCCGTACGTACGAGGCGGGCGTTCTAGTCGCACAGGTCAGGCGGCGACGACGTCCACGGTGATGTGGGCGGTGACGGCCTCGTTGAGCTTGACGCCGACGGTGTGGTTGCCCGTGGTCTTGATCGGCTTGCCGATCACGACGGAGCGCTTGTCGAGGGCCGGGCCACCGGCCTTCTTCACCGCGGCCACGACATCGGCCGGGGTGACGGCGCCGTACAGCTTGCCGTCTTCTCCACCCGTACGGGCGGTGAGAGAGACACCGAGGGTCTCGAGCTGGATACGTACCTGCTGGGCGTGCTCGATGCCACGGATCTCGCGGGCGTCGCGCGCACGCTGGATTCCGAGGATCTGCTTCTCCGCGCCCTTGCTCCACGCGATGGCGAAGCCCTGGGGCAGGAGGAAATTACGGCCGTAGCCGGGCTTCACGTCGACGATGTCGCCGGCGACGCCGACCTTGTTCACGGCGGCGGTCAGGATGAGCTTCATGTCGCAGTGCTCCTTTCTCAGCGGGCGGTCGACGCGTACGGCAGCAGGGCCATCTCGCGTGCGTTCTTGACGGCGATCGCGATCTTGCGCTGATCCTGGACGGACAGACCGGTCACCCGGCGAGCACGGATCTTGCCGCGCTCCGAGATGAACTTGCGGAGGGTGGCGACGTCCTTGTAGTCGACGTGGCCGATCCGTACCGACTTCATCGGGACGATCTTCTTCTTGCTCACAGGCTTGCGCTGTGGTGAGGCCATTGTGGTGCTCTCCTTCATGAGCCCGGCATCAGCCGGAATGTGCCTTGCTCGCTAAGCGAGCGGAATGGATGTGTGGATCAGAACGGAGGCTCGTCGGACTGCGCCGACGCCCACGGGTCGTTCTCGGGCTGACGCGGCGCCGCCTGGGAGCTCTGACCGCCCCAGCCGCCACCACCCTCGTTGCTCGAGGAGCGGTTACCCGATCCCGAGCCCTGCCAGTTGCCGCCACCCTGACCGCCGCTGCTGGCGACCTTGGTGACCTTGGCGGTGGCGTTGCGGAGGGCGGGGCCGACTTCGTCGACCTCGACCTCGAACACCGTGCGCTTCTCGCCGGAGTTCGTCTCGTACGACCGCGACTTGAGCCGGCCGGTGACGATGACCTTCAT
Source organism: Propionibacteriaceae bacterium (assembly GCA_036782155.1). GTDB lineage: Bacteria > Actinomycetota > Actinomycetes > Propionibacteriales > Propionibacteriaceae > Fen-668. The sequence goes on along the minus strand of DAIPZP010000093.1, from coordinate 881 downwards.
GCCCTTCTGGAGGGACTCCGTGACGTTCTCCGCGTACTGGCGCCACACCTCGCAGTTGAGGAACATCGTGTCTCCGTCGCGCCACTCGCTCGTCTGACGATCGAACGTGCGGGGCGTCGAGGCCACGGTGAACTTCGCGACGGCGTGCCCCGACGGGGTGAACCGAAGCTCAGGATCGGCGGTCAGGTTGCCGATGAGCGTGATGGGCGTCTCTCCAGCCATGGAGGTCCTCCAGAACTCGTGGGTTGTTGTGCCTAGCCTGCCGCGCGCCGAGGCGACGCGGGAGGCTTATGCACAGGTCACTTCGCGTCGGGCCGGAAGACCTTGTTGCGGAGGATCTTGTCGTCGAGGGTGAGCCGACGGGCCAGCTCGTTGACGACGGCGGACTCGGCAGACAGCTGGACGAAGACGTAGACGCCCTCAGTCTTGTACGCGTTCTGCGAGTCGTTCTTGATGCGGTAGGCGAGACGACGCCGACCGGCGAGGTCGGTGTTGGCAACCGTGCCGCCACCATCGGTAATCACCTTCAGGTGGGTCTCGATGAGCGTGGGGACCTGGCGATCGTCGACATCAGGATCGACGATGATGGCCACTTCGTATGAACGCATGCGCGGACTCAACCTCCTCTGGTCTTCGCGGCCACGAGCGTGTCCCGTGGCAGGAGGGCGGATGCAGCGGCACAGTCCCGATCTGCGGAACGGCCGACGACCCAGGGTAGTCGTCGCCGCCTCGCATTGTCGAACCCAACCTGAAACCGCAGGGCTCCCCCCAAGTCGGAACGGAGTCCTGCAGCCTCGGCATGCCTTACGGCTGCAGTTGTAGTTTTTCAGGATCGTAAGCCCCTGCGCCACGATGAAGAGAGAAGCCTCATGAAGTCCTCG
>DAIPZP010000092.1:0-7144 GCA_036782155.1 Propionibacteriaceae bacterium | reverse complement strand
GACTCGTCCAGCAGCTGCTTCGCGCCCTCGAGGTTGAGCCCCAGCGGCTTCTCGCTCCAGACGTGCTTGCCGGCGCGGATCGCGTTGAGCGACACCTCGATGTGCGAGGCCGGGTTCGTGATGTTGACGACCACGTCGACCTCGGGGTTGCCGTACACGACGTCGGCGCCGTGCGTCGGGATGCCGTACTCCTCGGCCTTCGCGTCGGCGCGCTCCACGATGAGGTCGGAGATCGCGACGATCTTGACGTCAGGGTAGGTGGAGAGGTGGCTGAGGTATTGCGGGGAGATGTTGCCGGCGCCGATGACGCCTACTCCTACTGTCACAGGTGGCTCCTCAAGTAAGCGATGCTCTGGGCGGACTCGACGATCGGGTTGATGGCTGCAAGGTCGAACTCGAGCACCCAGGTGCGGTTCGGGCTGGCCTCGAGGATTGGGGGGATGTCCATCGCGCCGGTGCCCAGCACCACGTTGCTCACGCCATGGCCACCCTCGACAGGGCCGTCCTTGACGTGCACGTGGGTGATCCGGTCGCCGTACTTCTCGAACAGGATCCTCGGGTCGACGCCGCCTGCAGCGGCCCAGTAGGTGTCGAGCTCGAGCACGACGCGATCGTCGAGCAGGGAGACGAAGTAGTCGTACGGCAGCTGGCCGTCGATCTCGGCGCCAATGAACTCCCAGTCGTGGTTGTGGTAGCCAATGCTGATGCCTTCGGCGGCGAAGGCATCGACAGATGCGTTGAGCGCCGCGGCGAAGGTGGTCAGGCTCTCCACAGACTCGAACGCGTCGCGCGGCATCGGGCTCGGCTGGAAGACCGTCTTCACCCCCAGTGTCTTGGCGGCCGCAAGGACCTTCTCGGGGTTCTGGACGATTCCGGCGTGAGCGCTGCCGGCCTTGAGCCCGGCCTCCGCGAGTGCGGCGGGCAGCCAGTCGAAGTTCTCGATCCCGAACGGCTCCACCTCGTCCACCCCCATGGCGGCAACCGCGGCGAGCGTGCCGGTTCTATCGGCTTCTAACGCTTCGCGGAGTGTGTAGAGCTGGATACTGATTGTGGGCATGTAGAGAGCCGCCTCCTCGCGTCTCGGGTGATTTGCTCCCCACGTTATACCGGGGGTTCCACGCCGCGGCAGAGCCCTCCAAATGTTTCCGGCTGGTGGAACCTGGAGTCAGACCAGGGACTTGCGGTGGTCGTTGACGATCCGGGCGGCCTCGATCGTGGGCATGCGGATGGCCATGGCGAAGAAGCGCCGGGTACGGCGTCCGGTGCAGGTCAGCGTCACCATGTCGAGCACCTTCCCGGCGCTGGCGTAGGTCTCGCGGAGGGGCCAGCGCTCCTCCACGGTGGTGATGAACGGCGGGAACACCAGCTCGTCGCCGTCGATGGCGAACGCGTACGGCAGCGTGATCGGTACGCGGCGGTCCTCGGGGATCAGGTGGATCCGTCCCAGGGTGCGCACGTTGGCCCCGATGAGCACGACCGCGAGCCCGACGAACGCGACCGCGAACACGATCCACGCGACGTCACCGCGCATCGAGAACCCGTACAGCAGTGCCGTGGCGAACCCGAGGACGACGAATCCGAAGAGCAGCTGGATGACGGATCGGCGATGGATGTAGCTGCGCCGGGCAAGGTGGGGAGGTTGCGGCCAGCCTTTGGCCTCGACCACGAGGGGATGATCCGCCATGGCCTAAGGCTAGAGGCAGTCGCCGCCGAACGACATTCCTCGTGGCGCGGCGCTGATTCGACCCAGTGGCATTGCCCGATCCGTACCCTGGAGACGTGCCCGACTGGTTCACAGAATCGTTCCGCGCCGAGTTCGACCGTCAGGCTGCGGCGATCGGCAGGTTCAACCTCGCGATCTTCGGCAAGACCGGTACGGGGAAGTCGACGCTCATCAACGCCGTCTTCGGCACCGAGGTGGCCAAGACCGGCATCGGCGAGCCGGTGACCCAGGGCAGCCACCTGTACGTGGACCGGCGGGGCACGCTCGGCATCTTCGACACCCGGGGTCTCGAGATCGGCCGCGACGACGGCGCGCTGATCCGAGAGCTGAAGGACGTCATCAAGGGGTTGCGAAAAAAGCCGCTCTCAGAGCAGATCCACTGCGCGTGGTACTGCGTACGCGGCATGGACCGCCGGTTCGAGGAGGCCGAGGCGAAGTTCATCCGAGCGCTGGCGGAGCTCGACATCCCGGTGCTGCTCGTCCTGACGCAGGTGCCGCGCCGCGACAACCAGTTCCACCCGGACGCCGTGTCCCTCGCGCACCACATCGAGTCGCTCCACCTGCCCATCCTGGGCGGCCGTCCGTTCATGACCTACGCAATGAGGGACCAGTTCTCTGGTCAGCCGCCATACGGCTTGAGTGAACTTGTCCATGCCACCTTTCAGGCAGTTCCCGAAGCCGTCCAAGCCGCGTTGGTCGCTGCTCAACGCGTTGACCTCGATGCCAAGGCTCGTGCTGCGCAAGGGTTCATCGGCGCGACGGTGACCGCCTCCGCGGTCGCAGCGGCAACGCCGATCCCGTTCTCGGACGCGGCACTCCTCGTACCGCTGCAGCTCGCGATGATGGCCCGGATCGCCCAGCTGTACGGGATGGCCGTCGACAAGGCAGGCATCGCCGCGGTGGCCTCGACAGCCGTCGCGACGACCGCCGGCCGGGCCAGCTTCACGTCGCTGTTCAAGCTCATCCCCGGCGCCGGCACCGTCGCCGGTGGCGTGATCAGCGCCTCGGTCGCGTCGGTGTTCACGTTCGCGATGGGCCAGGCGTGGTTGACGGTGTGTCAGAAGTCATCTGGCGGCGCGCTGCCCAGCCTCGGAGGCGTCGCAGACTCGAAGGCGCTCCACGACCTGTTCATGAGCGAGTTCAAGCGCCGCATCCCCGGCATTCGCTCCGAATCGAAGCCGTCGGTCTGAAACACTCCGTACGTGATCCTGTCGCTCGCTGACGGAGTGGTTGTCGACCTCGCCGACTGTCCCGAACGGGACGACGTGTCCGCGCGGTTGGCGGAGCTGGTCGAGGGGTACAACGTCCGGCCCCGCAGCGGCGTGCTGAGCGACATCGTCGAGACGCTGTGCTCCCGCGCGCGGCAGCGGATCGAGTCGGACCCGATCGGTGCGTTCACCGATCTCACGACGGGGCTGGAGCTGCTTCCGTACATCGACCGCCCCGCTCTGGTCGCCAAGCTGTACGGGCTGAGGGCGTGGGTGAGCGCGTCGACGGGGGACCACCAGGCCGCCCGCGTCGACTACGACGCGGCTCTCGAGTGGGCGCCGTCGCATCCCACGTACCGGAACAACCGCTCTGTCTGCCGTCGCCTCGCCGGCGACCTGCGTGGCGCCTTGGACGATGCCCGCACGGCCGTCGCCGAGGACAGACAGTCAGGGCTGTACTGGCTCACGCTCGCGGATGCGTACGCGGCGCGCGGAGACGACGGCGACGCCGTGACTGCGGTGCGACGGGCCCTGCAGCTCAATCCCTCGCTCAGCCGTCAGCTCGACGATCCGGTGCTCGACCGCGTCCGCGAGCGCGACGACTTCCCGCGCTGATCCGGGTTTTCGCTGCTCAGTGACGAGATTCGGCTTGATCCCGGGCGTTCTCCTGGACTCAGCAGCGAAAACCGCGCTCGTCAGGCGAGGACAGCCGCCGGCTCCACCCGTACTGGCTGGTCGGTCTCGGCGGCCTCGGTGATCGCGAGCGCCAGCAGCTGGTCGGTGCAGGCCTCGATGAGCGGGTACGGTTCGGGCCCCTCGCCGTGGACCCAGGCGGCTGTACGGGTCAGCAGCTCCGCGATCGCGAGCTCGTCGTCGGTCCAGCGCTGCGAGGGCCAGGGATTGCGCCAGTAGACCTCGTCGCCCAGCGCGATGTGGTCGGTCGCGTAGCCGTTCTGGTCGAGGTCGTGGCCGGTCTGGCGGCGGCTGAATTGCGTGCGCGTGATCGTCGTCGCGTCGATCAGGCGCACCACGGTCTCGTCCGAGATCTCGCCGTGGCTGCCGCGTACCAGAAAGCGCCGCGTCCGGAGCAGGTTGCGGGTCTGGTTGTCGGTGAAGTCGTACAGCCCGCTGCGACCGTCACCGAAGTCGAGCGTGGCGAGAGTGGTCGTCGCGTCGTGCGGCTCGAGGTCGCCGGTCCAGCCGCCACGGTCGAGCGGGTTGACCAGCGGCGCGACGAAGCGGCTCGCCCTCACGGTCGCCGCTTCGATGCCCACCCCGAGGAAGCGGCGCAGCAGCGACACCGCGTGGTACAGCTGCGTGCTCGACACGTGCGTCTGTCCGACGCGGCCGATGACGCCGCCCTGGACCGCGGCCAGCCGCGCCGCGTGCAGCGGCATGAGGTGGTACTGCTCAGCGACCTGTACGAGATGGGCTGTACCGACGGCGCGCCACAGGTCGGTGATCTCGTCGGCGGACCCAGCCGGAGGTGTCTCCGCCAGCACCGGTACGCCGCGGTTCACGCAGTCGACGATCAACCCTGGGGTGACCGAGGTGGGCGTCGAGGTCACCACGAAGTCGACCTGGTGTTCGCGCAGGAGCGTGTCGACGGAGTCGTACGTAGCCACGGGCAGCGGTCTCGGCCGTCGGGTCACGACGCCGACGCACTCGAGCCCGTCCAGCCCGGCTGCCACCTCCCAGTAGATCGCGGACCGGAACCCGGAGCCGATGACGGCGAAGCTGCTCATACCGGCCAACCTAACTTCCTACCCATCACTCACGGGTTCTCTCCTGAGCCGCACAGGTGCTCTCCTCGAGCGCACAGGTGCTCTCCTTGAGCGGATAGCTGCTCTCCTCGAGCTCCCGTGAGCACCCTGTGCGGATGGTGTGGGTCGGGGTAGGTTCAGGGCGTGGAGTCAGCCCCACCAGGCGCACGTCCTGTTGCCTGGCGACCGTCGCGGTCGGCGAGCATCGGGTTGAGCGCAATGAGCACTGTCGTCGCGCTGGCTGCGGCCTACGCGGCGCTGATGGTCGCGGTCGCTCGGCGCGCGCCGCAGACGGTGACCTTCACACCCATCGAGCTTCTCGTCATGGTCGTGATCCTGGCGGTCGCGCTGGTTGCTCACGAGGGAATTCACGGTCTGGTGATCTCTACGTACGGCGGCAAGCCTCGGTTCGGGTGGGCCTTCGTGGCCAGGGTGCTGCCGTACCTGTACTGCACGGCACCCCGCCAGCGCTTCTCCAAGCCGAGGTACGCCGTCGTCGCCCTCGCTCCCAGCCTCTTCGTGAGCCTCGCCCTGATCGTCGGCCTTCGTTCGCCCGCCGGTGTCCTGTTCGTCATCCCGTTCGGCATCCACTTGGGCGTGTGCATGAACGACTGGGTGGTGACGTACCGCGCGCTGCGGGAGCCGCCGGGGACCCTCATCGAGGACGTCGCGGACGGCATTCTGATCCACCCGCCGCCGATCATGGCCTGATTCCAGCTCCGGTAACCCCCATGGGGTATGGCCCGAGATAGGGCAGCCTGGTGGGATGGGACTCATGACGCGAACGATCGGTGTGACCGAGGTCGTGCTCCGCGACGCCCACCAGAGCCTCATCGCCATCCGTATGGCGATGGAGGACATGGTCGGTGCTTGCGAAGATATCGACCAGGCTGGCTACTGGAGTGTGGAGTGTTGGGGCGGTGCGACGTACGACGCCTGCATCCGCTACCTGAACGAGGATCCGTGGGAGCGCCTGCGGACCTTCCGCAAGCTCATGCCGAACTCGCGGCTCCAGATGCTGCTGCGGGGTCAGAACCTGCTCGGCTACCGCCACTACGAGGACATGGTCGTCGACAAGTTCGTCGAGAAGTCCGCCGAGAACGGCATGGACGTCTTCCGGGTGTTCGACGCCCTCAACGACCCGCGCAACATGGCTCAGGCGATGGCGGCCGTCAAGAAGGCCGGCAAGCACGCCCAGGGCACCATCTGCTACACGATGAGCCCGCTGCACACCACCGAGGGCTACATCAAGCTCGCCGGTCAGCTGCTCGACATGGGCGCCGAGTCCATCGCGCTCAAGGACATGGCAGCCCTACTCCAGCCGCAGCCTGCGTACGACATCGTCAAGGGCATCAAGGACACGTACGGCGACGTGCAGATCAACGTCCACTGCCACGCGACCACGGGCGTCACGCTGGTCAGCCTCATGAAGGCGATCGAGGCCGGCGCCGACGTCGTCGACACGTCGATCTCGTCGATGTCGCTCGGCCCGGGCCACAACCCCACCGAGTCGCTCGTGGCGATGCTCGAAGGCACCGAGTACACGACGCACCTCGACCCCGAGCGTCTCGTCCGGATCCGTGACCACTTCGCGGCCGTACGCCCGAAGTACAAGGCGTTCGAGTCCGCCACCCTGGTCGACACCGACATCTTCTCCTCTCAGATCCCCGGCGGCATGTTGAGCAACATGGAGTCCCAGCTCAAGCAGCAGGGCGCCGGCGACAGGATCAAGGAGGTCATGGAGGAGGTTCCCCTCGTCAAGGCCGACGCGGGCCACCCGCCGCTGGTCACGCCCTCGAGCCAGATCGTCGGCACGCAGGCCGTGTTCAACGTGCTCATGGGCCGGTACAAGGTCATGACCGGCGAGTTCGCCGACCTCATGCTCGGCTATTACGGCGAGTGCATCGGTGAGCGGAACCCCGAGGTGGTCGAGATCGCTCACCTGCAGGCGAAGAAGGAGCCCATCACGGTGCGTCCGGCCGACCTGCTCACTCCTGAGTGGGACACGCTGGTCGCCGAGGCCGCCAAGCTCGAAGGCGATAATGGCTCCGACGAGGACGTCCTGACGTACGCGATGTTCCCGAGCGTCGCTCCCGGGTTCTTCAAGACCCGCGACGAGGGCCCGAAGAACGTCGGCAAGACGCCCGAGCAGATGGCCGAGGAGAAGACCGAAGCAAGCGGCGCCTCCCAGGCGGTCACCGGACCCATCACCTACAAGGTCTCTCTGGGTGGCCGCGATCACAGCGTCACCGTCGAAAGGGCATGAGCATGGCGAAGAAGGTCAAGGTCAGGACGATGACTGACCGCATCGAGGAGATGCACGCGGCTCGGCTCCGTAACCGCGCAGGCGGTGGCGAGGACAAGCTCCAGAAGCAGCGCGACAAGGGCAAGATGACGGCGCGCGAGCGCCTCGACGCGCTGCTCGACGAGGGCACGTTCCAGGAGATCGG
>DAIPZP010000091.1:3515-7155 GCA_036782155.1 Propionibacteriaceae bacterium | reverse complement strand
CGCGCGCCACTAACATCCGGGGCATGGACAAGCCCTTCGTGGATTTCCCGGACGGTCCCCCGCCGGCAGAACTCGTCATCACCGATCTCGTCGAGGGCACGGGCCCGCAGGCGGAGGCCGGCCAGATCGTGTCCGTGCACTACGTCGGCGTGGCGCATTCGACCGGCGAGGAGTTCGACTCGAGCTATGACCGCGGCCAGCCGCTCGACTTCGGCCTCGGTCGTGGACAGGTCATCTCCGGTTGGGACCAGGGGATCCAGGGGATGAAGGTCGGCGGCCGCCGGCAGCTCATGATCCCGCCCCACCTTGCGTACGGTCCCCGCGGCGCCGGCGGCGTCATCGGCCCGAACGAGACGCTCATCTTTGTGTGCGACCTGGTAGCCGTGCGCTGACGTGCCACCATCGCTGACCCGCCCTCACACGTCTCGGCCCGCGGCCGAGGCGGGGCAGGCGTCGGCTGGTCGACGAAAGCGGGCGCCGGGCATCGCCAGCATCCGTGAGCGTCTTGTCGTCACGATCCTGCTGCTCACGTTCTTCGGCATCGGCATGTCCGGTGCGGTCGCGTACGTGCTGCAGTGGGCCAGGATCCAGAGCCAGGCCTACGCCCAGCTCAGCCGCGACGCGTCCGACTTCCGTGAGCTCGCGTACCTGAACATCGATCCCGGGACCGGCAAACCCTTCACGGACGTCTCGGATCTGCTGCGCGGCGCGCTGCAGAGCAAGACGCTCTCCGAGTCGGGCGGCATCCTCGGCATCAGCGACGGCAAGGTCGTGTGGAAGGCCAATTCGTCGGTGACGGTACGGCCGGAGAACGACCCGGCTTTCGTGGCGCTCGTGCTGGAGAAGTCGAAGCTGTCGAACGTGACGACCGAGCGGTACACGTCGGGTTCGACCGACTACGCGTACCTCGTGGTCCCGGTCTCGTGGATCTACACCGGCGAGACCGGTGCACTCGTCCGCGTCGTCGACCTCTCCATCGAGCGCAAGGCCCTCAACGAGACCTTCGTCACGTACGCGCTCGTCGGGGTCGGAGCGATCGCGGTCACCGCCGTCATCACGTGGCTGGTGATGGCGCGGTTGCTGCAACCGATCAGCTGGTTGCAGCGCACCGCCGAGGAGATCACGGAGCACGACCTCAAGCGACGCATCCCTGTACGTGGCAACGACGACCTCGCGGCGTTGACCACGACCGTGAACGGGATGCTCGATCGGCTGGAGTCGACCGTCGAGGCACAGAAGAGCCTTCTCGACGACGTCGGACATGAGCTCCGCACCCCGATGACGATCGTCCGCGGCCACCTCGAGCTCATGGACACCACCGACCCGAAGGACGCGGAGGTCGTCCGGGCCCTTGCCCTCGAGGAGCTCGCCCGCATGAGCTCGCTCGTCAACGACCTCATCCTCCTTGCACAGTCGGAGCGCTCCGACTTCGTCGTCCTGCAGGACGTCGACGCGGGACGGCTGACCGACGAGACGTTCGAGAAGGTACGGGTCCTCGGCGATCGTCACTGGATCATGGACTCACTGGCCGACACCAGCGTCATGATGGACCCGCAGCGCATCACCCAGGCCTGGCTCCAGCTCGCGGCGAACGCCGTGAAGTACTCGCCCGACGGCACGGACATCGGCATCGGCAGCAAGCTCGAGGGCGACAACGTACGACTCTGGATACGCGACCACGGCATGGGCTTCACCGAGGACGACAAGGAGCTCGTGCTCCAGCGTTTCGGACGATCGCGCCGCGCAGGTGCGAAGCGTACCGACAGCGCGGGCCTCGGACTCGCTATTGTGAACTCGATAGCGTTGGCGCACGGTGGTCGAGTCGATATCGACTCGGTCCCCGACCTCGGGAGCACCGTGAGCCTCGTCATTCCACGCCAGCCTGTGACGGAGCCCGCCTCATGAACCAGATCCTGATCGTCGAGGACGAAGAACGCATTGCCGCGTTCCTCGCGAAAGGCCTGCGCGCCGCGGGTTTTCCGGCGACCACCGAGGCCAGCGGTGTCGCTGGCGCGCACAAGGCGCTGTCGGGCGAGTACGACCTCATGATCCTCGACGTCGGCCTGCCCGACGTGAACGGCTTCGAGGTGCTGCGTCGCGTCCGCGCCCAGGGCAGTCGGATCCCGGTCATCATGCTGACCGCGCGCTCCTCGGTCACCGACACCGTGAAGGGCCTCGAGTACGGCGCCGATGACTACATCGCCAAGCCGTTCCGCTTCGAGGAGCTCGTTGCGCGTGTACGCCGGCGGCTGCGGCGCGAGTCGCCCTCGGAGGCCTCGCTGGTGCTGCAGCACGGCAAGCTCAAGCTCGACCTTCGTACCCACAAAGCCTCGCTCGCCGGCCACGAGGTCGACCTCACCGCCCGCGAGTTCACTCTCATCGAGACGTTCATGAAGCACCCGGGCGAAGTCCTCTCACGCGAGGCATTGCTGAGCGCGGTGTGGGGCTACGACTTCGACCCGACCTCCAACGTGGTCGACGTGTACGTGCGCTACCTGCGCAACAAGCTCGGCGCCGATGTCGTCGAGACCGTACGCGGCTCGGGCTATCGCCTGAGCTGAGCGTTCTGTAGCGGCGTCGCGACCGCGCGCCTACGGCCATATCCGATCCGCCTCGGCACCATAGAGACATGGCGGGACTGCTCGAGGTCGTGGTGCTCCAGGCGGCGGACGCCGAGAACGCCGCCGAGGGCGGTGCCGACCGGGTAGAGCTCGTCGGCACGATGAACGAGGGCGGCCTGTCGCCGGAGCCGGCGCTGGTCGCGACCGTACGGCGCGCCACCTCGATTCAGCTCCGCGTGATGCTGCGGCTGCGCGGCGGATTCGGTACGGACGGTGGCGAGACGACGCGGCTCAAGGGGCTGGGGTCCGCCTACATGGACGCCGGCGCCGACGGCATCGTCATGGGTTTCCTCAACGGGCTCAGCCAGGTCGATCTCGAGGTGTGCGCCGAGCTCGCCGGCAACGGCGGCTGGCCCTGGACGTTCCATCGGGCGATCGACTCGGCGCTCGATCCCGTGAAGGCGTGGCGGGATGTACAGACGCTGCCCGGCCTGGACCGGGTGCTGACCAGCGGGTCGGCACGCGGGTTGCGGTACGGGCTCGACGACCTCATGTCTCGCGCCCACTCCGATCCCTCGATCGCGAGGCTCATCATGGCCGGGGGCGGTCTGGCGCCGGAACATGTGCCCTGGCTGGCCCAGGCGGGCATCCGTGGGTTCCACATCGGGGCGCCCGCGCGGCCGCAGCGCAGCTACACGTCGTACGTCGACCCCGGGCTCGTCCGCTCCTGGCGGCGCCTCATCGACTCCGAGGTACGCCACCCTCCGGGCATGTGATGACAGACTGTCGTCTGTGACCACCACGTTGTTCCAGCCCTCGCGGCTGGCGGCCGCCTCGCTCGGGCTGGGCGTCGGAGCCCTCGCTGGCATCCTCGTCGCCCTGCTCACGGGTTCGCTGCTCGGTGCGTCCGCTGAGTCCTCGCGGCTCGCCCCGGGTGCAGGGGTGGCGTTCTGGGCCGCCGCGCTCATGGCTCCGGCGGCGATCGTCACCGGGGTGATCGCCAAGATCCGCCTCGGGCAGCCCGGCTGGTGGTCGACGGTCGCCATCCTGCTCGGCGCCATCGTGCTCGTCATCGTCCT
>DAIPZP010000091.1:0-3415 GCA_036782155.1 Propionibacteriaceae bacterium | reverse complement strand
CAGTACGTGCTCGGGCTGCTCCGCGAGGTCGGCCTCGAGCCGGAGTACGTGGAGCCCGCGCCGAAGCGCTCCAGCCTCGTCGTACGCATCCTCGGCGCCGACCGGAGCCGCCCCGGCCTGATCCTGCACGGACACCTCGACGTCGTCCCCGCGGACGCCGCCGACTGGAGCCACGACCCGTTCGCGGGCGACGTGGTCGACGGGGTGCTGTACGGGCGGGGCGCGGTCGACATGAAGGACATGGTCGGCATGATGCTGGCCAACCTGCGCCACCTGGTCAGCAACCACATCACCCCGCCGCGCGACATCGTGTTCGCGTTCCTCGCCGACGAGGAGGCGGGCGGGGTGTGGGGAGCGGAGTGGATCGTACGGAACCGGCCGGAGCTGTTCGCGGACTGCTCCGAGGCGATCAGCGAGGTCGGCGGCTACTCGATCACGCTGCAACCGGCCGATGGCGGCCCGGCGACGCGGTCGTACCTCCTCCAGACCGCGGAAAAGGGCTACGCGTGGATGCGGTTGCGTGCGACCGGACGCGCCGGCCATGGATCCGTGCCGAACGACGAGAACGCGATCGTGCGGCTTGCCGAGGCGATCGTGCGGATCGATGCGTACGACTGGGGGATCGACCTGATCCCGCCCGTGATCACTCTGTTCGACCACGTCAGCGACGTGACGGGCATCCCGTGGAGCGCCGCCGACCCCGCCGCCTTCCTGCCGCAGCTCGGCGGTGCCCGTCAGTTCGTCGCCGGGACGCTCGCGAACACCGCGAACCTCACGACGCTGCTCGCGGGCAAGAAGTCGAACGTCATCCCCGGCGTCGCGGAGGCGTCCATCGACTGCCGCTTCCTTCCCGGCTCGGACGACAAGATCCTCGCGACGCTGCGCGAGCTTGCGGGAGAGCACGTCGAGCTGATCGTCGATCGCATGGTCCCGCCGCTCGACGTGCCGCAGACCGGCCCGCTCGTTGACGCGATCGCCGCGGCCATCGACGCCGAGGACCCGGGCGCGAGCGTCGTCCCGTACTGCCTCAGCGCCGGCACCGACAACAAGGCGCTCGGCGAGCTCGGCATCCACGGGTACGGGTTCGCGCCGCTGCAGCTGCCCGCCGACCTCGACTTCGCGCCCCTGTTCCACGGCGTCGACGAGCGCGTACCGCTCGACGCCATCCGCTTCGGCGCCCGGGTCCTGCAGCGGATCATCGAGACCTGCTGACGGCGCGCTTCGTCGGAGAAATGCCTGTGAAGTCGCACCCCCTCCGCGACTCCACAGGCAAAACTCCGACTCCACAGGGCAAAACTCCGACTCCACAGGCGAAACTTCCACCGCACAGGCCTGCAGAATGCCTGTGCGGTCGTCAGAGGAGCGGCTCGGGGAGGTTGCCGTCGTGGAGCACGATGAGGGACGTGACGGCGCGGGTCAGCGTCACGTACAGGCGGCGCCTTCCGGTGATCTCGTCGGGCTCCGCGGCCATGATCGCGGCCGGGTCGACCAGGACGACGTGGTCGAACTCGAGCCCCTTCGCCAGCGAGCTCGGTACGAGGTCGAGGTGGGACTCGAACGCCTCGGTGGTCGTCGCCTGACCAAGCTCGGTGTACGGGATCCCGCTGAGCGCCTTGCGCGCCGCCGGCAGCTGGGGGTCGGCGACGATCACGCCGACCGTGCCCTCTCTCGCCGCGGCCTCCGTCGCCGCAGCGGCTAGGGCCTTCACCGGATCGGCCACCAGCCGCAGGTCGAGGTCGCCGCGGCTGTGACGTACCGACCTGGGTGCACGGAGGCCTGGCGCGATCGACGGGAGGAGCCTCGCCGCGTACTCGATCACCGCGCCCGGCACGCGGAAGCCCTCGGTGAGCTCGGTGATCGCCGCGTCCGGCTTGCCGAGGTGGGCGAGGGCGACGGCCCAGTCGCGGGCTCCCCACGGCGTCGTCGCCTGTGCGAGGTCGCCGAGCACGGTGATCGACCCGGTCGACGCGCGCCGGCCGACTGCCCGCAGTGCCATGGGCGCGAGATCCTGCGCTTCGTCGACGATCACGTGGCCGACCGACGGGGTCCGGTCGAGCAGGTCCGCCAGCTCGTCGAGCAGGGGGAGGTCGGCGGATGACCACGCCGCGGAGCCGGCTGTACGGGAGGGCTTGGGCCAGATCAGCGCCGTCTGCTCGTCGGGGCTGAGGGTTCCGTCGGCGACCGCGGCGAGAGCGTCCGCGTCCGAGAGCAGCCGGTGCAGCACGACGGCCGGTGTGATCGCCGGCCACACCTGTGCGACAAGGGCTTTCACCGGCGCGGATCGCGCGACTGCGTTCTGCACACGGTCGTCGGTCGTCTCGCCCGTCGCCTCGAGCCGCAGCAGCACCTCGTGGGCAAGCCGTTGCGGAAGGAGCTTGCGGCCCGCCTCGTACCGCACCCCTCGCTCCCGCAGCGACTCAACGGCCGCGGCGACCCGGTGTGCCGGTACCCGGACAACCCGCGATCCGTACGGGACGACGAGCGGACCGGTCGGCTCCGCCAGCTTCCCCCACACCGCGCGACGCAGGACGTCCGCGAGACGCGCGTCGCCCTTGAGCGTGGCCACGTCGGAGCGGTCCGTGCCGCGCAGCTTCGCGCCGGTCGCCGTTGCGAGCAGCCCGTCGGCGGTGGTCTGTCGGGCATCGATCTCGCCGAGGGCCGGCAGGACGTCGCCGATGTAGCCGAGGAACGACTCGTTCGGGCCGACGACAAGCACCCCGGAGCGTGACAGCTGGTCTCTGTGCGCGTACAGGAGGTACGCCGCGCGATGCAGGCCGACGGCCGTCTTCCCCGTACCGGGGGCGCCCTGGATGCAGAGGCTGGTCGTCAGATCCGTACGCACCAGGACGTCCTGGTCCGGCTGGATCGTCGCGACGATGTCGCGCATCGGACCGGTACGCGGCCGCTCGATCTCCTCGGCGAGCAGCCGCGAACCTGCATCCGATGCGGAGGTGAGGTCCTCGTCCTCGTACGCGGTGATCTCGCCGTGCCGGAACCCGAACCGCCGCCGCATGGCCACACCCATCGCGTCGCCGGGTCGTGCGCGGTAGAACGGCAGCGACATCGGCGCGCGCCAGTCCATGACGAGAGGCTCGCCGCCGAGCTCGCCGGTGACGTGGCGACGCCCGATGTACAGCCGCTCGTCCAGCTCGGCGCCGAGCGCTGTGGCGTAGTCGAGGCGACCGAAGAACAGCGGTACGGACGGGTCGTCCTCCAGGGACCGCATGCGGCGGTAGAGGGTCTGCTTCAGATACTGCGTGGAGACCGCGTCGCCGCCCACGGCGTCTTCGACGCGGGTGGTTGCTTCGCGCATGCGGTGCAGCGCGGCGCGGGACTCGATGAGGTGGCGGCGTTCGGAGGAGAGGACGGGATCGTGCGAGGACATGGACCACTCCAGGTCAAGGCTGTTTCAGGC
>DAIPZP010000090.1:0-7164 GCA_036782155.1 Propionibacteriaceae bacterium | reverse complement strand
CCGGTGGGTCCAGATGGAGTCGCCATGAACGGGCAGTGGGACGAGACGTATGACGTCGTCGTGGGGGGCACCGGAGTTGCGGCACTCGTCGCGGCAGTGACAGCAGCGGACGCGGGAATGACCGTGATCATGGTGGAGAGCACCGACCGTTGGGGTGGCAGCAGCTCAATGTCGGGTGGGGGACTGTGGCTGCCGAACAATCCCCTGATGGTCCGCGACCGGGTCAGTGACTCACGAGATGAGGCTCTGACCTACCTCGAGGAGACCATCGGAGATGCCGGGCCGGCCACCTCACGAGCACGCAAAGAGGCTTTCGTCGACGGCGTCGCGGGGTTCGTGAACCTCGCTGAGCGACTCGGCGTCCGATTCTCGCGTGCCGCCGACTACCCGGACTACTACCCAGAGCGGCCGGGCGGCAAGATCGGAAGGGCCATCGAGGTCGAGCCCTTCGACGTCCATGCGCTCGGTGAGTGGTGGGGCACGTCCCGCGGGCAGGACGGCCTGCCCGCGCCGGTGAAGACCGACGACTTCTGGCTGCTGTCGCGCGCATGGTCCACTCCGGGAGGCATGATCCGTGGCGCGAGGGTGGTCTTCCGCGTCCTCGGCACGCTCCTGCGCCGGCAGAAGGCCGTCGGAATGGGCGCTGCTGTCACCTCGTCCCTGCTCCAGGTGGCGCTGAGACTTGGCGTCGAGGTACGCCTCTCGTCGCCGATCACCGAGCTGGTGACCGAGGACGGCCGCGTCACCGGCGTCCGTACGACCCGGAACGGCGCGACCCGTACGATCGCCGCCGCGCGTGGCGTCGTCCTGGGCGGTGGCGGCTTCGACCACAACGTCGAGTGGCGTGAGCGCTTCCAGGGTGTGACAGGGGCGGACTCCTCGGGTTCACGCGGCAACGTCGGCTCGGCCATCGAGGTGGCGATGAAGATCGGTGCCGCGGTCGACCTCATGGACGACGCGTGGTGGGGCGGCTCGGTCCCGTCGCCGACGCCGGACGGCTCAGCCATGTTCCTCGTGAGCGAGCGGTCCATGCCGCACTCGATCATCGTCGATGGGGGAGGGAACCGGTTCGCGAACGAGTCCGAGTCGTACGTCGACCTGGGTCACCACATGTTCGAGCACTACAAGCTCGTGCCCGGTACGTGCTGGATGATCACCGACGTTCGCCACACCCACCGCTACCTGCGCTCGTACGCGATGGATCCTCGCGCGGTCAAGGCCATGGAGGCGGCCGGGATCATGGTGAAGGCGCCGACGCTGGCCGGGCTGGCGGGGCGCATCCGTGTCGACGCGGCCTCGCTCGCGGTGACCGTCGACCGGTTCAACGGCTACTGCCGCTCCGGCATCGACCAGGACTTCGCGCGGGGCAACTCCGCCTACGACCGCTACTACGGTGATCCGCTGGTGCGCCCCAACCCCAACCTGGGGACGATCGAGAAGGGCCCGTTCGCTGCCGTACAGGTCGTGGCCGGCGACCTCGGCACCAAGGGCGGCCTGCTCTCCGATGAGTACGCACGCGTCCTGCGCGAGGACGGATCCGTGATCGATGGCCTGTACGTGAGCGGCAACAACTCCGCCTCGGTCATGGGCCGCACCTACCCCGGACCGGGCTCGACACTCGGCCCGGCGGCCGTCTTCGGCTACATCGCCGCCAAGCACATCGCATCGAACTGAGAGGACTCGAAATGGACATTCAGGGCAAGGTCTTCGTCGTCACAGGCGGGGGGAACGGCATCGGTCGTGAGGTCGTCCTCGGACTGCTCGGCAGGGGAGCGCGTGTCGCGGCGGTGGACCTCAGCGCCGACGGGCTCGCCGGTACGGTCTCACTGGCAGGCCCCAACGGCGACCGACTCACCACCCATCAGGTCAACGTGACCGATGCCGAGGCGGTCAACGCGCTCCCGCAGGCGGTGATCGACGCCCACGGCAGCGTGGACGGCCTGCTCAACGTCGCAGGCATCATCCAGAAGTTCGTTCCGTTCGCAGAACTCTCCACCTCTGACATCGAGCGTGTGATGAACGTCAACTTCTGGGGTCCCGTCAACATGGTCAGGGCCTTCCTGCCCCACCTGGTCAAGCGGCCCACGGCGGCGATCGTCAACGTGTCCAGCATGGGCGGCTTCCTTCCCGTACCGGGCCAGACGATCTATGGAGCGTCTAAAGCGGCGGTCAAACTGTTCACCGAGGGCCTGCACGCAGAGCTCATGAACGGTCCAGTGGCCGTGACCGTCGTGTTCCCCGGGGCGATCGGCACGAACATCACCCAGAACAGCGGCGTCGAGATCCCCGGCATGGACGCCGCCGACGCGTCGTCCCACAAGACGCTGCCTCCGTCCGAAGCGGGCAGGATCATCATCGAGGGCATGGCGAAGGGCAAGTACCGCGTCCTCGTCGGCAGCGACGCCACGATGCTGGACCGTCTGACCAGGCTGGCGCCGGAACGCGCCATGAAGCTCATCGCCAAGCAGATGGCCGACCTGCTGAAGCACTGATCCGAACGCACGTACCGTGGCCGTGGCGTGGCACGGGGGCTGAGCCTTGTTAGGCTGAGCGCGTGCTGCGCGGAGATGGTCGACTGAGTGACGAGCTCGACCCCGACTCCCCAGGACCCCGCGACGAATGCGGGGTCTTCGGCGTCTGGGCACCGAATGAGGAAGTTTCCAAGCTCACCTACTTCGGTTTGTACGCGCTGCAGCACCGGGGGCAGGAGTCCGCGGGGATCGCGGTCAGCAACGGCAACCGGATCATGGTCTTCAAGGACATGGGCCTGGTGTCCCAGGTCTTCGACGAGTCGACCCTGGCATCGCTCACCGGCCACCTCGCGATCGGCCACACGCGCTACTCGACCACCGGCTCCAGCACGTGGAACAACGCCCAGCCGACGTTCCGGACGCTCGAGGTCGGCAACCTCGCGCTCGCTCACAACGGCAACCTCACCAACACCGACGAGCTCGAGTCGCTGCTGCACGAGCGTGACTCGGCCGAGCCCGTACCGCACAAGGTGTCCTTGGACTCCACGAACGACACCTCGTTGGTCAGCGGCCTGTTCGGCACGTACACAGGGGTGTCCCTGTGGGATGCCGCGCTCGACCTGCTGCCCCGTCTCGTGGGCGCGTACTGCCTGGTCTTCATGACCGAGAACGCCCTGTACGCGGCGCGTGACCCGCAAGGCATCCACCCGTTGGTCCTCGGCCGTCTCGAGAACGGCTGGGTGGTCGCGTCGGAGACGGCTGCGCTCGACATCGTCGGTGCGACGTTCACCCGCGAGATCGAACCAGGCGAGCTGCTGCAGATCGACGACTCCGGCGTACGCACCGTGCGTTTCGCCGAGCCGCGCCCGAAGGGCTGCCTGTTCGAGTACGTGTACCTGTCGCGCCCTGACACGCGCATCGCCAACCGCCGCGTCCACACCGTGCGTGTCGAGATCGGCCGGACGCTGGCGATGGAGCACCCCATCGACGCCGACCTCGTCATCCCGGTTCCCGAGTCCGGTACGCCTGCGGCCATCGGGTACGCGGAGGCGTCCGGGATCCCGTACGGGGTCGGCCTGGTCAAGAACTCGTACGTCGGCCGCACCTTCATCCAGCCCTCGCAGACGATCCGCCAGCTCGGTATCCGGCTCAAGCTCAACCCGCTGCGCGACGTCATCGAGGGCAAGCGGCTGGTCGTCGTCGACGACTCGATCGTGCGCGGCAACACGCAGCGAGCGCTGGTACGGATGCTGCGCGAGGCCGGTGCGGCCGAGGTGCACGTACGGATCAGCTCGCCGCCCGTCGAGTGGCCCTGTTTCTACGGCATCGACTTCGCCACCCGCGCCGAGCTGATCGCGCCCGGCATGTCGGTCGAGGAGATCACGACATCGATCGGCGCCGACACCCTCGGCTACATCTCCCTCGAGGGGCTCGTCGCGTCGACGGGCATCTCGGGCGACCGGCTGTGCCGGGCCTGCTTCGACGGCATCTACCCTGTGGCCGTACCGCCGGCGGCACGAGGCCTGGGACTTAGGGGGAACGCATGAGCCAGTCCGCAGATTCGCGCGAGCGCAGCGAGCACCAGCCGCCGCGGCGAGCGGGGTCCGCGTACGCGAAGGCCGGGGTCGACATCGAGGCGGGCGACCGCGCGGTCAAGCTCATGTCGCAGTCGGTCAAGGCGACGCACCGGCCCGAGGTGGTCGGCGGCATCGGCGGCTTTGCCGGACTGTTCGATGCGTCCGCGTTCAAGAACTACCGCAGGCCGCTGCTGGCGACCTCGACCGATGGTGTCGGTACGAAGGTGGCGATCGCCCAGGCCGTGGGCAAGCACGACACCATCGGCTGGGACCTCGTCGGCATGCTGGTCGACGACCTCGTCGTCGTCGGGGCCGAGCCGTTGTTCGTCACCGACTACATCGCATGCGGCTCGCTCGTACCGGAACGGATCGCAGCGATCGTGTCCGGCATCGCGGCCGCCTGCACCGCCGCGGGCGCGTCTCTGCTCGGTGGCGAGACCGCGGAGCATCCCGGACTGCTGGCCGCTGACGAGTACGACCTCGCCGGCGCCACGACCGGAGTCGTTGAGGCCGACGAGATGCTCGGTCCGGACCGGGTCGTCGCGGGCGATGTTGTCCTCGCGCTGGCGTCCAGCGGGCTCCACTCCAACGGCTACTCGCTCGTCCGCAGCGTGCTGCTCCAGCAGGCCGGTCTCCGCCTCGACGCGTACGTCCCGGAGCTGGGCCGCACTCTCGGCGAGGAGCTGCTCGAGCCGACCCGCGTGTACGCAGCGGACGTGCTCGCCGTCGTACGCGCGACCGAGGTCCACTCGATGAGCCACATCACCGGCGGCGGCCTCGCGAACAACCTCGCGCGCGTGCTGCCGGCTACCGTCACCGCGCGGCTTGACCGGGCCACGTGGAATCCGGCGCCGGTGTTCGGTCTCGTCCAGCGGCTCGGAGACATCTCGCAGCCCGACATCGAGGCGACGCTCAACATGGGCGTGGGCATGGCGATGGTCCTGCCTCCAGCCTCAGTGGACGCCGCGCAGCGCATCCTCACCGAGCGTGGGATCGCTTCGTGGGTGTGCGGCGAGATCCACTTCGGCGACGGATCCGTACGCCTCGACGGCGTGCATCACGCCTGATCCTGAGGGGCGTCACGCGTCCGCGAACATGCCTGCCGTTGAAGGTTGGTGGATCGGTTGCGCTCCGGTAACCTTGGCCGCACGAACTGACAACAATGTGCCGCGGCCACTCCGCGAGCGATCACAGGCGAGGGGGCTGGCTCTATGGGGCGCGGCCGTGCGAAGGCGAAGCAGACGAAAGTCGCCAGAGAACTGAAGTACAGGTCGATATCTACGGATTTCTCATCGCTGGAGCGTGAGCTTCGCAGTCCGTCGGACGAGATCCCTGATCAGTACGCCGATCTCGCCGATGCCTATGTCGATGACGCCGACGACCTCAAAGCCGAGGACGACGATGACGAAGACGAGTCTTGGCCTCTTCGTCTTTCGGGCTAGTCGCTGAGATCGCGTGGAGCCGCATCCTGACGTCGTAGCCGCTGGTCTTGAGGCGGAGCAGGCCGAGGCGTCCGAGCGAGCCCATGTCCAGTGGCACCCCTGGCGCGACGATGATCTGCTGGCGGGCTACCAGGCGCGTGACATGACGCTGGTCGGCGTGCGGCGTCACCCCGAGGAGATCGACCCCGAGGTCGGCGACGACTCGCTCGTCGCCACGCTGGTACGCCGCAACAAGCCCTGCCACAAACGAGCCGTCCTGTACATCCACGGGTGGAACGACTACTTCTTCCAGACCCACGTGGCCGACTGGTGGGACACGCTGGGCTACGACTTCTACGCGCTGGACCTTCGACGGTTCGGGAGGAACCTGCGTACCGGGCTGATGGGCGGCTACATCGAGGATCTGAGCGAGTACGACCTCGAGATCGACGCCGCCATGGAGCGGGTCGCCAAGCACCACGGGAGTGTGGTGCTGTACGCACATTCGACCGGCGGACTGACCGCGGCGCTGTGGGCCGATCGTCATCCGGGGGTGCTCGCGGGGCTCGTCCTCAACTCGCCGTGGATCGACCTGCAGGGTTCGGCGCTCTTCCGCGCGCTGATGCCGCGGATCGTACGGAGTGTCGCGACACGTGCGGCGACGTTCGTCCTGCCCCTTCCTGACAACGGCTTCTACGCGCGCACGCTCGAGATGCTGCGGGACGGTGCGTGGACGTACGACCCGGAGCTCAAGCGCAACCCGTCCCAACCCACCCGATCGGCGTGGCTCACGGCCGTCATGGCGGGTCACGACAAGGTGTCTGCCGGGCTCGACATCGACTGCCCGATCCTCATGGTGACGTCGACGAAGAGCGACTTCCGTCGCCGCTGGTCCGACGAGCTGCTCGGCGTCGACACCGTCCTCGACGTCCCCCGCCTCGCCGCGAGGGCGCACCGCCTGGGCCGTCACGTGACGCTCGTACGGCTCGAGGGCGCCATCCACGACATCGTCCTGTCCAAGCGGGCTGTACGGGAGCGCTTCGCCGACGAGCTCCGCCGCTGGGAAGGCGCCTACCTCCGCTGACGTGCGCGCCTCGGCGAGAGCACCTATCCGCTCGAGGAGAGGGCCTGTGCGCTCGGGGAGAGAATCCTTCCCGTCCCGCGGATGGCGCTCGGTTCTCCTGTGAAGAACACCTCCTCTCCTCGAGCAGATATCTCCTCTCCTCGACGGGATAGGTGCTCTCCTCGAGGTCAGAGGTCGTGGCGCGCGATCGCGACTGCTCGAGCGCCGTAGTTGCCGCCGAAGATGGCCGCGTGCACGAGGAGGGGGTGCAACTGGTGGAGGCCGATGAGGCTGCGCCAGCGCGGTGGCAACCAGCTCGACGCCGACTCGTATGCCGAAAGGATGCGGTCGAGGTACGGGGCGCCGAAGAGGTCGAGCATCGCGAGGTCGGTGATCCGGTGCCCGCCGTGTGCTGCGGGATCGATGAGGACGAATCCGGCCGCGGTGACGAGGACGTTGCCCGACCACAGGCCGCCGGGGATGCGGGCCAGCGATCAACTGCGCGTACTCCGCGCCAAGGTCGGCATGGTGTTCCAGCAGTTCAACTTATTCCCGCACATGACCGCGCTCGAGAACATTGCGCTCGCACCGCGCGTGGCCGGTTATGACGCGATATGCTCGTTCGGTTGCGG
>DAIPZP010000089.1:5947-7175 GCA_036782155.1 Propionibacteriaceae bacterium | reverse complement strand
CGTTCGAGGCTGTCGAGACGCAGGTCGTACGGGAGCGTCGCCTGACGCTGTCGCCCGCGATGTCGCCGTCGGTCGCCACCGCTCGTACCAGCGGGCTGTTCGACCCTTCGTACTACGAGGAGATCGTCGCCAAGCCGTTCCGCGAGGGTGTCATCGACGAGGCGCCGGTCATCCCCGGCACCGGGATGTTCATGCCGGCCGGCACCGCCGCGGCCAAGGACAAGGGCATCTTCCGTCGCACCGTGCCGATCTTCGACCCGACCTCGTGCACGGCCTGCATGGAGTGCACCATCGCCTGTCCCGACAACGCGATCCCCAACGCTGGCCACGAGATCAGTGACCTGCTGAAGTCTGCGATCAACGTCTCCGGGCTCGTGGAGGCCAAGCGGGCGACCTGGTACGACCTCGTACCGGCCTGGTCCGACGAGGTACGGCGCCTCTTCGTGGCGAAGTCGTCGGCCGGCGACCTTGCCGCTGTGGCCACGCAGGCAGCCTCCGCGTTGTCCGAGGAGCCGTTGCCGACCGCCGAGCTCGACCAGATCGTGGCCGCGATCGCGTCGTTCCCCGTGGCGCGTACGCGTCCGATCTTCGACGCCGAGGAGAAGCGAGCCAGCGGTTCCGGTGCGCTGTTCTCCGTCACGATCGACCCGTGGAAGTGCACGGGCTGCATGCAGTGCGTCGAGGTCTGTGGCCCCAACTCGCTGACCACCCACGAGCAGGACGACGAGCTGTTGGAGATGCTGGAGGGTCGTTTCGAGCGGCTCACCATGCTGCCGGACACGCCGGAGCGTCTCACCGCAGAGGCCACCAAGCCGGGCGGCGACATCAAGCGGATCCTGCTGGCCCGCGACGACTACTACTCGATCACCGGCGGTCACGGTGCGTGCCGTGGCTGTGGCGAGGTCACCGCGATCCACCTGTTCAACTCGCTCAGCCACCGCATCGGCGAGGACCAGCGTCAGGCGCACATGCGCGAGCTGGACGGCTTCTCCGAGAAGCTGGCCGCGCTCGTCGAGACGCTGCCCGAGCGCAGCCCACGCCGCGTGCGGGTCGAGAAGGCGATGGCGGAGCTCGACAAACGGCTCTACCTGTACGAGTCGGGCCCGACCGGCAACGGTCCGTCGCCGACGGTCATCGCCAACTCCACAGGCTGCTCCAGCGTGTACGCGTCGACGATGCCGTTCACGCCGTACCTCGACCCGTGGGTCAACAGCCTGTTCCAGGACGC
>DAIPZP010000089.1:0-5847 GCA_036782155.1 Propionibacteriaceae bacterium | reverse complement strand
GACCTGGCCAGGTACGGCGCGACCCACGCGGGCAAGCAGGAGAGCCGCAAGGAGCTCGGCCTGCTCGCCGCGTTCCACCCGAACGTCTACGTGTGCTCGACCTCGACGGCGTACTACGGCCACTTCCTCCGCGCGAGCGGCGAGATGCTCGGCTTCGACCAGGGCACGTCGCTGATGGTCGTCTACACGCCGTGCGACACCGAGAACGGGATGCCCGAGGACCTGGCGAACGACAGGTCACGGCTCGCGGTGGACAGCCGGGTCGCTCCGCTGTTCATCCACGACCCGCGCAAGGGGAGCACGATCACTGAGCGGTTCAGCATCGACGGGAATCGCGAGCCGGCCAACCTGTGGATGACCAAGGCACTCACGTACCGTGACGCGGACGGCAAGGCGCAGGTCATGAAGCGGCTCTACACCCCCGCAGACTTCGCGATCGGCGAGGGGCGGTTCGCCAAGCAGTTCCGTTGGCTGGCCGCGCACGAGGAGGACGGGGCGATCCCGATCGCCGAGTACGTCGAGCTCCCCGTGGCCCAGCGGGCCGCGCGCACGCCGTTCGTGTACACGACCGACCGCCAGGAGCATCTGGCCAAGATGGCCTGCTCCGCGGGCATTGTGGCGATGGTGGAGGACCGCAAGCAGTACTGGCGGACCCTGCAGTTCCTGGCCGGACAGTCCGAAGCCGCACTTTCGGCTCGTCACAAGGCCGAGCTCGACGCGCTGACCGTTCGGTACAGCGAGGCGATCGAGGCCCGCGAGTCGACGCTGGATGACATCGCCCAGGCGATGGCCGACCTCGCGACGTCGAGTGGCGCACCGGCGGGTGGACCCCTGAGCCTGGGCCTTTTCGGTGGTTCTGCGGCGCCCGCCGCGAGCGCAGCACCCGCTGGGACAGCCACCACGACCGAGCGACCGATCTGGCTCGACATCGACGACCTGCCCAAGTGCAACGACTGCGCGACCTGCTACCAGGAGCTGCCGCAGCTGTTCGAGAAGGCGACGATCGTCGTCGACGGTGAGCCGCGGACGGTGGGCCGCTTGATGCCCGAAGCTCTCGACGGACTGACGATGACCGACGAGCTGGCGGCGCGTATCTCCCGGGTGAAGGCCACCTGCGACGCGGAGATCATCCAGTGAACGCTCCAGGATTCACCAACCAGCTGGGCTTGCTGGAGCGGCGGCTGACGGCTGATCCCCGCGCGTTCAGGGGTCTCTTCACGGCCGACGGTATGGAGGCGGTGGCTTGGGAGTTCCGTCAGGCGGACCTGAGCCACGACTTCATCTGGCAGATCTGGGACGTGCTGAGCCGCGACGACGACGCCAGCCGCGTGATGATGCGCTTCCTCTGGAAGCTGCCGGTGGGCAAGAAGCGCATGTTCATCCGCGCTCTGGACGCGCACCTGTCCGAGCGGTACCCCATGTTCGCCGGACTGAGCCAGAACTGGCCGGCGGGGAACGCGATCGAGCCGTACATCCGGGAGGCCGAGGCTCGCTCGCAGGACTTCGAGCTGGTCAACAAGGGCTTCCTCGGATACATGGACCTTGGCTACACGCGCCGAGACGTCGAGCTGTTCGTGTGGCTGGAGGCGCTGCGCGACAAGCAGTGCGCCGAGGCGCCGTGCGAGGTGGGCGTACTGATCGCGGGGCGCGTCGAGCCGCAGGGTGGTTGCCCCGTACAGATCCACATCCCGGCCATGTTCGAGCTGATCGGCGAAGGCCGTTTCCGCGAGGCGCTCGAGATGCTGGAGTCCTGCAACCCGCTGCCGAACGTGACCGGCCGCGTGTGCCCGCAGGAGCTGCAGTGCCAGGGCATGTGCATCCACAAGAAGGCGATGAGCATCGGCCAGCTCGAGTGGTTCCTCCCGGAGTGGGAGAAGCTCGCTGACCCTGAGGGCCTCGCCGCTCGGTTCCGCGGCCTGGACGATCCGTGGCAGAAGGCCGTACGGCCACCTGTCGCGATCGTCGGATCGGGACCGTCCGGGCTCATCACCGCCTACCTGCTGGCCGCCGAGGGCTTCCCGGTGACCGTGTTCGAGGCGTTCCACGAGCTCGGCGGCGTGCTGCGCTACGGCATCCCCGACTTCCGGTTGCCGAACCAGCTGATCGACGACGTCGTGGCGAAGATCCGCGGCCTCGGAGGCCGCTTCGTCACGAACTTCGTGGTGGGCAAGACGGCCACCCTCGAGCAGCTGCGCGAAGCGGGCTTCCTGCGGGTGTTCGTGGGGAGCGGTGCGGGTCTACCGCGGTTCCTGAACGTACCCGGCGAGCACTTGCTCAACGTGATGTCGGCCAACGATTTCCTCACGCGCGTGAACCTCATGCAGGGGCACCGCGCGAATCACGAGACGCCGCTTCCCCAGGTCAAGGGCAAGCAGGTGCTGATCATCGGTGGCGGCAACACGGCCATGGATGCCGCACGTACGGCTCGTCGCCTCGGTGGTCAGGTCACGATCGTCTACCGACGGACGCGTGCGGAGATGCCGGCGCGGGTCGAGGAGGTCGAGCACGCGCTTGAGGAGGGCATCGAGCTCGATGTGCTCCGCTCGCCGATCGAGTTCGCCGGTGACCCGCAGACGCACTTCGTGACCAGCGCGACGGTCGAGATCATTGCGTTGGGCGAGCCGGACAGCTCGGGACGACGACGCCCCGTGCCCACGGGTCGTACGACGGAGATCGAGGCCGACCTCGTCATCATGGCGCTGGGCAACTCGCCGAACCCCATCATCAAGGACTCCGAGCCGAGGCTCTCGGTCTCGAAGTGGGGAACGATCGAGCAGACGGAGGATGGCTCGAAGGAGACCTCGATCCCGGGCATCTACACCGGCGGCGACGCCGCCCGAGGCGGCTCGACGGCGATCCGAGCGGCCGGCGACGGCCAAGCGGCCGCGCGAGAGATCGTCCGCACGATGGCGACGATGGACAAGGCCGACATCGCGAACCGCGTGAGCCGCGCGCTCACGTACACCAAGGTGGCCGCCGAGACCCCGGTGATCATCGCCAAGACCCACCTGAGCGCCGGGATCGAGGAGTTCGAGGTACGGGCTCCGGTCATCGCGCGGTCGGCGAAGGCGGGCCAGTTCGTGCGCGTCCTTCCGACGCCGAACGGCGAGCTGATCCCGCTGACGTTGGCGGACTGGAACGCCGAGGCCGGGACGATCACCCTTGTCATCCAGGCGATGGGCACCTCGACCCTCAAGATGAACGAGATGCAGGTCGGCGAGGCGTTCGCGGGCGTGGCCGGCCCGCTCGGCCGGCCCAGTGAGCTGGCGCGGTACGAGGATGCGACCGTCGTGTTCACAGCGGGAGGCCTGGGACTGCCGCCGGTGTACCCGATCATGCGGGAGCACCTGCGGATGGGGAATCACGTCACGCTGATCTCGGGTTTCCGTAGCCGTGAGCTGATGTTCTGGAACGGCGCCAAGGAGCGGATCGGGAAGATCAAGGCCCAGTACGGCGACCAGCTGCACGTGATCTATGCGACCAACGACGGCTCGTACGGCGTCCCAGGCTTCGTCACCGCGCCGCTGGAGGAGATGCTCAACGCGCACCGCGACGGTACGGGACGAACGATCGCCGAGGTCGTCACCATCGGCCCGCCGCTCATGATGCGGGGCGTTTCCGACCTCACCAAGCCGTACGACGTGCACTGCGTCGCCAGCCTCAACTCGATCATGGTCGACGCCACCGGCATGTGCGGCGCCTGCATGGTCCCGGTCATCGAGGACGGCCAGCTGATCCGCAAGCACGCCTGCATCGACGGCCCCGAGATCGACGCGCACGCCATCGACTGGGCGAAGTTCCTCCCGCGCTTCGGACTGTTCCGTTCCCAGGAGCAGGCCAGCCGCGCGGCGAACGGGTTCTGAGACGTACGTCCCGGGCCGACGAGGCCCGGGAAGCTCGGGGGAGCATCCCTCAGGCCTGGCCCATCGCAGCCTCGACGTTGGCGATCACGCGTTCGCCCAGCCGTTGGCGTGACTCGTCGCAGAGTCCAGACACCGCACGGGGGAAGACCACGCGCGGGAGATGGGCGTAGTCGGTGTAGGCGTCCTCGCCGGCCGCTAGGTCGAACACCGCGACGTTGTCCCCGCGGGTGATCCAGTCCCGGAATGCAGCGTCGTCGATGACCCGTCCCGACGATGCCTGAAGCAGGATCGCGTCGCGCAGCTGCGCCAGGTCGTCTGCCGTCACGAGCACGAGGTTGGTGGGGCCCGTGAGCACGACGATGTCAGCGGCGGAGAAGGCGGTCGACCGGACCGCGCACAGCACCCCCTTCGCCTCCCAGTCCGGCTTCGGCGATCGGGACATGTGGGAGACCCGCATCCCGTAGGCCAGACCGAGGCTGGCCACCGCGGCGCCCAGTGCGCCGAGGCCGACGATGAGCAGTCGCTTGCCGAACAGCTCGTGTGGTTCCGACCGCCACTGGTACGTCGCGAACCCCCGAGCGACAGCCACCAGCTGCATGAAGATCGCCTCGGCCGTCGTCTCGTCGCTGTAGTCGGCGACGTTCGACGTCGTGATCCCTCGCCGCTCAAGGGCGTCGAGGTCGGTGCGTCCGTACGACGTACCGCACAGGGCGACGTGCTCGAGGGCGGTCAGGCGGTCGATGTCATCAGCGGTGAGCGGCGTGGCCGTCGAGATGAGCGCGATCTCGGTGTCCGGTCCGGCCTCCGGGAGGACGCCTCCGGCCAGTACCGACAGCCGATCCAGCTCAGTGGGGCGCAGCGGGAGGTCTCCGATGCGGGCAAGGCGGGTCAGTCGTGTCACCTGAGGAACCGTACCTTCCGCAGCCGCCCAAGACGCACGTGGTTACCCCGTGCCTTCGGATGTTGACCACCTTCACCAACACGCTGATGTCGGCCGAGGCCGACGCTGTCTGCGGCGCCGCCCACGGCACGAGTTCACCGGAGCGGACGAACCGGCGCAATGGCTACCGGGCTCGCGACTTCGACACCCGCACCGGGTGCGGTTGCCCCGGGCGGCCGACGGGATCCGCCAGGTAGGCGAGTTCAGCGAACCGAAGCAGTGGCAACTCGGTTGGGTGCACACCGACGCCCGAGACCACTGGCTGGACCAGATGCCCACCTTCGGCGCTCTCGCCCGTCTCCCGGCAGACGAACTGGCACAGGTTCTCGAAGGTGTCGGGACCGCCATCGACGCGATCGTAGCCAGTGCACTGACGCGCACGAAGTTCCCCGAGGGCTACGCCGTGGACCAGGTGGATGACCTGCTCGACCAGGTTATCGCGAACCTCCGGGCCTGACCGGCAGGCGTGCTTGTCGTGCGAACCTCACTGCCCGCGTGGTCGTCACCAGGTCGAGTCGCCCCGGATCACGACGTCGCTCCCCCCGTCGATGAAGATCACCTGACCACACAGGTGGGTGTTCTCTTCGCTCACGAGCCAGGAAAGCAGGTGCGCCGGTACGATGGCCTCCGCGAACCCGTTGAGGGGCATCGGAACCGCGATTCGCATCTGCTCGCGCGCCTCCTCGGTCTCGAGCATCGGTGCCGTCATCGGGGTGATGATGATTCCCGGTGCGATCGCATTGAGCGGGATCCCCGCCCCCGCCCACTCCTTCGAGGCGGCAGTGCGACGGATCCACTGCGCGAACGCCTTCTTGGTGGATGCGTAGATCAGCGCGCCACCCTCCTCGGTCTCGGCAAGGGTGCCTGCTCGCGCAAGCGCCGCAACCTCATCGCGTGCGCCCATAGCGGCCACAAGCTCATCGTCGACCGGCATCAGGCTCGCCATCGACGAGGTCCCTACCGCGCGCGGAGCGGGTGAGCCAACCAGCAGCGGGCGAAGACCCTCGAGCGTTGCGACCATGCCGAAGAAGTTCACCCCGACGG
>DAIPZP010000088.1:2603-7195 GCA_036782155.1 Propionibacteriaceae bacterium | reverse complement strand
CAGGCGGGTTCGCATCACGACCTTGTCCTGCGCGTGCACCAGAGCCTCGGGCCCGGGACGTACGAGGACGCCGCGGGCCTGGAGATCGGCCAGCAGTGCGGGCGGTACGTGCTCGTGGTCGAACGTCACGACATCACAGCGCTCGGCGAACGCGATCACGGTGGCCGGGTCGGTATAGTCCCCCACTGTCACGTCGTGGACGACCTGGGCTGCGGACACGTCCGGACCCTCGGCGAGCAGCGCGACCCGGATGCCGAGGCCGATGCCGGCGGCATGCATCATGCGGGCGAGCTGGCCTCCGCCGATGATGCCGACGACTGGGGTTCCCACGGGGCCAGAGCCTATCGGGGCACCTCGTCAGTGCCGGAAGATCAGCGTGCGCTGGACGATGAAGTTGACCGTCGTCGCGACGCCCTGGGCGATGACGAACCCGACGACCTGTGCGACGGTGACGCCCCAGCGGCTATCGAGCCAGGGGTAGAGGAGCGAGAACAGGCCGACCTGTACGACGAACGTCGACCCGTACAGCACGAGCACTCCGACGAACGATTTCGCCGAGCCCGTGGCGCCGAACGTCCAGCGACGGTTGATGAGGTACGCGGTGGTGGTGCCGGCGACGAACGAGATCGCCTTGGCCGGCGTGTGACCCAGGCCGAAGTGCATGAGCAGCCAGAGGATCCCGAAGTCGACGCACGCCGAGACGACTCCGGCGGCCACGAACCGTGCGAGCTGGTGGTGCAGCGCCAGCCGCTCGATGGCGGGTTGGGTCACGTATCTTCTCGGCGCACGGTGTCGGCTTCGGTCATCAGCTCGCCGAGCTTGAGGTGCGTGCGCTCGACGTCGGGGATGTCACGCAGCGTCAGCGGGTCATCCGCGGCGGTGGTCAGCGTCAGGGTGCCGCAACCGAGCATGCGGTCGAGGAACGACCGTTCGTACTCGACGTTGGCGATCCGGATCAGCGGCAGGTCGTGCCCGCGCTTGTTGAGGATCCCGCGCTGGGTGATGAGGCGCCGGTTCGTGATGGTGAACGTCGTCGTCCACCAGCGCAGGAACGGCACCACGCAGAGCCAGACGAACAGGATCACGGCGAGGGCGGCGATGACCCATCCGAGGATCGTCTTCCCGCCCGGCGGCATCGCCGGCAGCGCCAGCGCGATCGCCAGCCCCGTCGCGAAGCACAGCAGCAGGAACGCCACCGCCGGCCAGATCAGTGCCTTCCAGTGCGTACGCAGGTGGAGCTCCACATGCTCGCCAGTGCCCAGCTGCTTCTCCGAGAACGCCATGCGCCAAGCGTCCCACACCGGGCTAGCAACCACCGTCGAGCCTCGCCTGTACGAGCTCAGCCGAAGCTTCCTTGGATCCCCGGGCTGGACTCGACTGGGATTGGGACCCTCGAGCTCCGGGCTGGGATGGCATCCACGGTTGGTCACATCGGGCGCAGGTGGTGGACGTCGCCGGCTGCGAAGGCTCTCTCGCCCGAGGCCGTCATCACCAGCAGGCGGCCGTCGTCGGTGATCGTTTGGGCCGTGCCGAGCACTGCCGTACCGTCCGGGAGCTCGACGCGAACCGTACGGCCGAGAGTGACGCAGGACGACTCGTACGGGTCCTTGATCGCGGCCCACCCGTACCGGTCCCAACTCTCATACAGCTCAGCCAGCTGCTCGAGCACGGCCGTCACGACCTGCGGCCTGGTCACGGTGACGCCGACGAGCCGCAGCGATGTGCCGGTGTCGACCGGGAACTCGCCGCGGTCCTGGCTCACGTTGACGCCCACACCCACGACCACGCCCGGGGTCGGCCCGGAGACCACCTCCGCGAGGATCCCGCACACCTTGCGCTCGTCATCGGCGGGGAGCAGGACGTCGTTGGGCCACTTGAGGACCGCCTGCGCGCCGAGCGACTCGACGGCCCGAGCCACGCCCAGGCCTGTGATGAGCGGAATCAGACCCCACTCGCTGATGGGCCGCGTCGGCCGCAGCATGACCGACAGGCTGATCGAGGTCCCCTGCGGACTCGACCACGCACGGGTCAGTCTCCCCCGCCCCGCGGTCTGCTCCCCCGCCACCAGCGCCTGCCAGTCGGGTGCCCCCGCACGTGCACGCACAGCGAGGTCAGCGTTCGTGGATCCCGTGGTGTCGACGACCTCGACGGTCCACCGGCCGACGGCCGACAGGTCGACGCCGTCGAGAGCTCCCATGCGCAGTCACGCTAGCCGTACGGGTCGCGATGTGGACACTTCGCGGCATCCAACTCGATCCCACCCCTGCGACCGGTCTCGTACACCCCATTCCCTCGCTAGGGTGTGCGCTCATGGACATCGACATCCACACGACAGCCGGCAAAGCCGCCGACCTGGCCCGACGGATCGAAGAGGCCATCCACTCTGCGCCCGCCGCAGCCGTCGAGAAGCAGCACGCCAAGGGCAAGATGACCGCGCGCGAGCGCGTCCTCGCCCTGCTCGACGAGGGAACCTTCTCCGAGTTCGACCAGTTCGCGCGTCACCGCTCGACGAGCTTCGGGCTGGAACAGCGCCGGCCGTACGGTGACGGCGTCGTCACCGGCACCGGCGCGATCCACGGCAGGCCCGTGTGCGTGTTCTCTCAAGACGTCATGATCTTCGGCGGCGCGCTCGGCGAGGTGTACGGGGAGAAGATCTGCAAGATCATCGACTTCGCCCTCAAGACCGGCGTGCCTATGATCGGCATCAACGAGGGCGGCGGCGCCCGCATCCAGGAGGGTGTGGTCTCGCTCGGCCTGTACGCGGAGATCTTCCGCCGCAACACGCTCGCCAGCGGTGTCATCCCGCAGATCTCGCTGATCATGGGCCCGGCGGCCGGCGGCCATGTGTACAGCCCGGCGCTCACCGACTTCGTCATCATGGTCGACCAGACCTCTCAGATGTTCATCACCGGTCCTGAGGTCATCAAGACCGTGACCGGAGAGGACGTGACGCTCGAGGAGCTCGGCGGCGCCCGTACCCACAACACGAAGTCCGGCAACGCCCACTACCTCGCAAGCGACGAGAACGACGCGATCGAGTACGTCCGGGAGCTGATCTCCTTCCTGCCGCAGAACAACCTCGAGGACCCGCCCCTCTACATCGAGGACGAGGTCGACCTCACGATCACCGACCACGACCGCCTGCTCGACACGCTGATCCCGGATTCCGCGAACCAGCCGTACGACATGCACGAGGTCATCAAGACCGTCCTCGACAACGACGACTTCCTCGAGACGCAGCCGCTGTTCGCGCAGAACCTGATCTGCGGCTTCGGCCGGGTCGAGGGCCGCTCGATCGGGATCATCGCCAACCAGCCGATGGTGTTCGCCGGCTGCCTCGACATCGATGCGTCCGAGAAGGCCGCGCGCTTCGTCCGTACGTGCGACTGCTTCAACATCCCGGTCATGACGTTCGTCGACGTGCCGGGCTTCCTGCCGGGCACCGACCAGGAGTGGAAGGGCATCATCCGCCGCGGCGCGAAGCTGCTCTACGCCTACTCCGAGGCGACCGTGCCGCTGCTGACGATCATCACGCGCAAGGCCTACGGAGGTGCGTACGACGTCATGGGGTCCAAGCACCTCGGCGCCGACATCAACCTCGCCTGGCCGACCGCGCAGATCGCCGTGATGGGCGCCGAGGGCGCGGTCAACATCCTGTACCGCAAGGAGCTCGCCGCTGCGGAGGACCCCGTGGCCAAGCGCAAGGAGCTCGTCCAGGACTACAACGACACGCTCGCGAACCCGTTCGTCGCGGCAGAACGCGGCTACATCGACCAGGTCATCCACCCGCACGAGACGCGCGCGTCCGTGATCCGGGCCCTGCGACTCCTCCGTACCAAGCGCGAGTCGATGCCTCCGAAGAAGCACGGGAACATCCCGCTATGAGCAGTACGGACGCGTCCGTCTCCGTGGTCGGCGGCAACCCCAGCGACGACGAGCTCGCCGCGGTGCTGGCTGTGCTGTCGGCGAAGATGTCCGACGTCCGCCGCGCCAGGGAGAAGGGCGGCATGCCCCCGATGTCCTGGGCCTCCTACTGGCGTGTCGTCCGTGAGCCTGTGAGACTCGGACGCGACGCGTGGCGATCGACGTACCGCTGGTGAGCTCTGAGCCACGCAAACCCCCCACGACAAGGAAGGACCCACCGTGAGCACTTCAGCCGTCGAGGAGATCCTCGGACAGCTTCCTCTTCCCCAGCTCGCAGCGCAGCTCGGTGTCGATCCTCAGACCGCGGCGCAGGCTGCGGCCGCAGTCATCCCCTCGCTCATCGGCGGTCTTCAGCACAACGCCGACCAGGGCCAGGAGCAGGCCATCGCGGGCGCGCTCGCCCAGCACGGCTCGTCGAACCTGTTCGACACCGGCTCCGTCGACCTGAACAGCGTCGACACTGCTGACGGCGCCAAGATCGTCCAGCACATCTTCGGCGACCAGTCCACGCAGCTCGCCCTCGCGATCGGTCAGCAGACCGGCGCGAACGGCAACCTCGTGAACCAGCTGATGCCGATCCTCGCCCCGATCGTGCTCGCCTACCTCGCCAAGAAGCTCACCGGGTCGCAGCAGTCGGCCGGCGGCGGCATGCTGGGGAGCATCCTCGG
>DAIPZP010000088.1:0-2503 GCA_036782155.1 Propionibacteriaceae bacterium | reverse complement strand
GTCGACGAGACCGCGGCCCCGGGCGTCGACCAGCAGCCGCAGAGCGGTGGCAGCATCGTCGACGAGATCCTCGGCGGCCTGTTCGGCAAGCGCTGAGCGAATGCGCCTGATCCTCGCCTCGGCATCTCCGGCCCGTCTCGACACGCTGAGGCGCGCCGGCGTCCACCCGACGGTCGTCGTGTCGGACGTCGACGAGTCACTCGTGGGCACCGACGACATCCACGAGCTCGTCGGTGAGCTGGCGCGGCGCAAGGCGGAGGCGGTCGCCGCCGAGGTCCTGCCCGCCGACGGCGTCGTCATCGTCGGCTGCGACACGATGCTCGAGATCGACGGGATCCCGTACGGGAAGCCGGGAACTCCCGAGAACGCCGTGGAGCTGTGGCGCCGACTGTCCGAGGCGACCGGCCTGCTCGTCACCGGGCATCACGTGATCGTGTCGTCGGGTGGCCAGGTTCACAGCACGAACCGCAACGCGGAGACGCTGGTGCATTTTGCGGATCTGTCCGAAGAGGAGATCCAGGCGTACGTCGCGACGGGTGAGCCCGAAGCCGTCGCCGGCGGCTTCACGATCGACGGGTTCGGCGGCCCGTTCATCACCGGCCTCGAAGGGGACCCTCACAACGTCGTCGGCATCAGCCTCCCGCTCCTCCGCATGATGCTCGCCGACCTCGGCGTCACCTGGCACGACCTCTGGAACGAGCCCGAAGGCAGTCACCACCCTGGGCTCTGAGGGTTGTCCGGCGTAGCCGGGCATCGTCACGAAGGGCCGGCCTTGGGATCCCTAGACTGCGCTGGACGAACAGGAGACTGCATGTACGACGTCGCCGCGCTGCGCGACCACTTCCCCTCTCTCGCGTCGGGCGTGGCCCACTTCGACGGGCCCGGCGGGACGCAGACACCCCTTGGCGTCGCTGAGGCGATCGCGGCGACGCTGATGGGGCCGCTGTCGAACCGCGGCACGGTCGGCGAGTCCGAGCGCAACGCCGACGCCACGGTGGTCGCATTTCGGGCCGCATACGCCGACCTGCTGGGCTCTCCGACGAACGGGATCGTGTACGGACGGAGCGCCACTCAGCTCACGTACGACATCTCCCGCGCGATCGCGAAGACCTGGGCCAGCGGCGACGAGGTGGTCGTCTCGCGGCTGGACCACGACGGCAACGTACGGCCCTGGGTGCAGGCGGCCGAGGCCGTCGGCGCGACGATCCGCTGGATCGACCTCGACCCCGCGACCGGTGAGGTCGATCTCGACAGCGTGGCGGCCGCGATCACCCCGGCCACGCGACTCGTCGCGATCACCGGCGCGTCGAACCTCATCGGCACCATCCCGCCGCACCGGCGCATCGCCGACCTGGCGCACGCTGTCGGCGCCCTGGTCTACATCGATGCCGTCCACTACGCGGCCCACGAGTTCGTCGATCCGGCGGCGCTCGGGGCCGACTTCATCGTCTGCAGCCCGTACAAGTTCCTGGGTCCCCACTGCGGTGTGCTCGGCGCCGACCCCGCGCTGCTCGAGCAGTTCTGGCCGGACAAGCTGCTGCCGTCGTCGACGGTCGTGCCGGAGCGGTACGAGCTCGGCACGCTCCCGTACGAGACGCTCGCCGGCGCGACCGCCGCGGTCGACTTCCTCGCGGCGATCGCCCCGGGGAACGGCACGACCCGCCGCGAGCAGCTGCGGAACTCGTTCGCCGCGATCGACGAGTACGAGATCGCCCTGCGCCAGCGGCTGGAAGCCGGGCTGTCCTCCATGACTGGCGTCGTCGTCCACTCCCGCGCCGCACACCGGACGCCGACGCTGCTGCTGAGCCTCCCTGGCCGCAAGACCCGCGACGCGTACGAGTTCCTCGAGACCCGCAACGTCCTCGCGCCGTCCGGGCAGTTCTACGCGTACGAGCCGTACCGTCGGCTCGGCATCGACGACGACGGCGGGCTACGCCTCGGTCTCGCCCCGTACTCCACCGCCGAGGAGGTCGATCGCGCCCTCGCGGCGCTGTCCGACTTCCTCGCCGGCTGAGGGGGGACGTGGAGATCGCCGAGCGGTTCCGGCAGGCATGGGACAAGGTGCTGGACGGCCAGTCCGGCCTGTTCTCCCTCGACCTGCAGTCGATGGGCGGACCCGTGGCCTCGCGGGACGCCGACGCCTCCCACTACGCCGCGAGCACGATCAAGCTGCCCGTGCTCATGGTGCTGCTGAGGGATCACATCGCCCAGGTCCCGGCAGCCCTCGGCGGCGTCGTCGTCCACGACCGGTTCCCGAGCGCGGCGGGTGGCACGTTCGAACTGCTGCAGTCCGACGACCAGGACGACCAGACGTGGAGCCGGCTCGGTATCGAGGTCGACCTCCTCGACCTCGCCGACCGGATGATCACGGTGTCGAGCAACATCGCGACCGACCTGATTCTCGAGCGGATCGGGTTCGAGAGCGTACGGCGCTGGTTGGTCGATCACGGTCTCGAGGGCCAGCTCCGTGCGGCCCGCTTGATCGGCGACGCCGCCGCGCAGG
>DAIPZP010000087.1:0-7284 GCA_036782155.1 Propionibacteriaceae bacterium | reverse complement strand
CCCTTCCGATCGAGCCCAAGCGCCACAGCCAGTTCCTCCAGACGCCCCGTCGGCGTTGGTGGAAGCTGCCGATCGCGCTCATCGTGGCGGGCGTTGCCTGGCTGATCGGGTCGACGATCGTCACCATCCCTGCGCTCGTGTACGACGTCATCAACCAGAGAATCGACCTCACCGACCCGGTCGCGCTCCAGAACTACGTCGCGGGCATCACCACCCACATCACCCCGGCGCTCTTCCTGGCCAACAACGCCGGCATCGCGCTGATGATCCCGTCTGCCTGGCTGGGGCTGATCATCTATGGTCAGCGGCCGCGCTGGCTGTCGTCGGTCGTCGGCGGCCTGCGCTGGGGATGGCTGTTCAGGATCCTCGGGCTCATCCTCCTCCCCTATATCGCCCTCGAAGCACTCACTATCTCCCTCACCGGGGTGCCGCAGCTGACGTGGAAGCCGTACAGCCTGTTCATGATCTTCGTCATCCTGCTCACCACGCCGTTGCAGTGCGCCGGTGAGGAGTACGGGCTGCGTGGCCTGGTCAATCGGCTCTTCGGGTCGTACGGGTCGAGTCGGGTCTCGTTCTGGATCGGCGCGATCGTCTCGAGCCTGGCTTTCATGGCGCTGCACTTGGCGCAGGACGTCTACCTCAACACCTTCTATTTCACGTTCGGCATGATCGCCTGCTGGATGGCGTGGCGCACTGGCGGGCTCGAGGCCGGCATCGCCCTGCACGTGGTCAACAACGTGATCGCGATGGCCGTCCTGCCGTTCAGCGACTTCTCCGGCATCTTCAACCGTCAGGCGGGCAGCGCCAACCCCATGGACGTCCTCCCGCTCGCCGCCGTGATGCTCGCGAGCATGGGGCTGGTCGAGTGGCAGGTACGCCGTCGCAAGCCCGTGGCGGTGGCTGCGCCGGGGGCGGCCGTCTAGATCCGGTGTGCATCAGGTTGAGGGTCCAGAAATAGTTCGAATAGACTGGTTGTATTCGAACATACGTTCTGTTACAATGATCGTATGAGCATCACCCCCGCTCTTCAGGCACCGCCGGCTCCGGCGGCATACGGCCGTGGGATCACCCATGAGCTGGCTGAGGTGCTGGAGAGGCTGGAGACTGTACGAAAGGTGGATCGCTCACCTGCGTCCGACGAGGAGCGGCTCGCGTGGATCGAGCAGATCCGTGCGGTGCAGCGTCGAGCGGACGCGCTCACAGCTGTGCTGATCGCCGAAGCCGACGAGGCAAACTCGGCGATGAAGGCGCGTCACACACACTTGTCCGACTGGCTGGCTCGTTCGGGGCAGGAGACTCCGCGCCAAGCTGCTGGTGTCTTATGGGCCGGGCGTGAGCTGGAACGCCGGCCTCAGGTCCGGGACGCGACGACGAGCGGGCGGATCACCGTCCAGCAGGCGAAGGCGATCGGTGACGCGCTGAACGCGCTCCCGACGGGTCTTGACGCTGCCCAGCGACGTCGTGCGGAGGACCTGATCCTTGCCCAAGCCGATCACACGCCGGCCGAGAAGCTCCGCGGCATGACTCAGACAATCCTGCGGCAGGTGGCGCCTGAGGCCGAGAACGCGGCGCAGCGGGCGGAGCGGCTGGCCGCACGCGACGTGCGGGCCTATCAGCGGCGAGGGCTGCGGTTCGGGCCGGAGGTCGACGGCTCGATGGACTTCTCTGGCAACCTTCCGGTCGCGGACGGGCGACGACTGCAGCGCATGGTGCAGACGGTGGCTGATCGCGCATATCGCGCGGCGAAGGACAACGCCGATCGCCAGAGCCTCGTGCAGACGCTGCGGCAGCGGCTCGCGGACGCGTTGGTGACTGTCGTGACGGCGGCCGAGGCGGTAGAGCGCGGTGAGTCCGTCCCGGTGTCGATTCCGGCGGGGGCGGCGCAGATCAGCGTCCTCATGTCCGCCACGGATCTGCTCGATCGGGCCAGTGCACGTGGGCTGCTGGCGGATGGCACGGAGCTATCGCCTGGCGAGCTCCGGCGCCTCGCGTGTTCGGCGAACCTGATTCCGGTCGTGCTGGGCACCGGGTCGACGATCCTCGACCTGGGCCGTACGCACAGGCTCGCGCCCTTACACCTGCGTCACGCGCTGGGGCTTCGGGATGGCGGGTGTGCATTCCCGGGGTGCACCGCACCCATCTGGCACTGCGACGCCCACCACATCGTGCCGTGGCAAGAGGGCGGCCCGACGGATCTTGGAAACCTCGTCCCGCTGTGCAGGGTCCACCACACGCTGATCGAACCGGCTCCGCCGGTCAGAGGTTCTGACGGGGGTCTGGAGCCAGTCGATCAGTGGACTGTACGGATCGATGGCAGAGGTCTGCCCGAGTTCACTCCGCCCGCTGCGCTCGATCCGACGAGGTCACCCATCCGGCGCACCGCAGCCCACGCCGAGCTGCTCTTCGAGATCGATGCAGCCGGGCCGTGACGATTCGCAGTTCACGGGGCCTGGCCCTAACAACTCAATAGTGGATGCCGAAGGGCACTCATTGGACGGCTTGCCGACAGCCTTGGGGCACGCGCGGCGATCAGGCGCGGCGCACGGCTTCCTTGACCAGGGCGACGACCGGTGGGCGCACGCTGAGCTCGCTCACGCCTAGGCCGACCAGGGTGGCGGTGAGGTCGGGGTCGCTCGCGAGGTCTCCGCAGACGGCGACGGGCTTGTCGCCGAACGCCTGACAGGTCATGAAGATCAGGGCCCAGATCGCCGAGGAGGGGCGCGACAGGTGGGCGACGCGTCCGTTGCCGCGGTCAACGGCGGTCGTGTACTGGGCGAGGTCGTTGGTGCCGATGCTGGCGAAGTCGACGAGGGGTGCGAACTCGTCGGCGCGGAGGGCGGCGGCGGGCACCTCGACCATGATTCCGACCTCGAGTGACGGTGGGTTGGGGTGCTCAGCGAGGACATCAGCCAGTACGGACCGTGCCCAGACAACCTCGTCGGGTTCGGTGACCATGGGGAACATCACCCGTACCGACACCTCGCGGGCCGCCGCCACGATGCCGCGCAGCTGCTCGGCGAAGACGTCCGGGTAGCGGCGCATCGCGCGCAACCCCCGCTCGCCGAGCATCGGGTTGGCCTCTCCATCGGTGACCAGGAACGGGAGTGGCTTGTCGCCGCCGGGATCCCAGGTGCGAACCGTGATGGGCGCACCCAGGGCCTTGCCGATCTCCACGAGTGCGGCGGCCTGGGTGGCGGCGTCCGGGGAGGTGGCGTGGTGAGCGAAGAGGATCTCGGTACGGACGAGTCCGGAGCCGTCGGCGCCCGCCGCGGCGCCAGCCACCGCATCGGCGAGGGACGCGATGTTGGCCTCGACCAGTACGCGCCGACCGCTGGTCGTGAGTGCCGCCTCGTGGGAACGGGTCGCCGCAGCCGCTGCTTCCTGGCCGC
Source organism: Propionibacteriaceae bacterium (assembly GCA_036782155.1). Lineage (GTDB taxonomy): Bacteria > Actinomycetota > Actinomycetes > Propionibacteriales > Propionibacteriaceae > Fen-668. The sequence goes on along the minus strand of DAIPZP010000087.1, from coordinate 3,895 downwards.
GCGACTGCGACAGTCTGCGGATCTCCTCTTGGGTGGCGGCGTCGGGATCGAGCCACAACGTGCCGGGCCCGGGGTCGATCCCGATCAGGGTTCCTTCGGCGACGCCCTTCGCCTCGCTGCGGCCGGTGAGGACCGGGATCCCGCGCGACGAGGCGACGATCACACCGTGTCCCGTAGCACCACCCGTCGTGGTCACGACTCCGAGCGTGGTCGCGGGATCGAGGCCGGCAGCCGTGGCTGCGTCGAGCTCGTCGACGACGAGGATGTGCGGCGTGCCGGGCGTCGTCTGGTCGGTCGAGCCCACCAAAACCTGCAGAACCTGACGCTCGAGACTGCGTACGTCCTGGCCGCGCTCCCGCAGGTACGGGTCGGTCAAGGCGTCGAAATCCGCAGCGACTGCGCCGAAGCGCGCTCGTACGGCATCGACGGCCGATGTGCCGGACGCCGTGTCAGCTGCCAGTCCCTCTGCCAGGTCGGGGTCACCCAGCAGAGCTTCCTGGGCCTCGAAGATCCCGCGCTGTGGGCCGACCGCTGTGGCCAACCCAGCCAGGGATGCGGTCACCGTCGCGACTGCCGACTCGAGGCGGGTCTTCTCGTCTTCGGGAGTGCCGGGGGCGTACCGCCCGGTGTCGACGTCGCCGCCCCTCACCAGCGCCGGGCCGATCACTACCTGACGCCCGGTACGCGCCGGATCGGCAGGAGCCGCGGGCGGCGCCGAAGCAGCCGGCTCCTCCGACTCGCCGAAGTCTGCAGCGGCCAGGGAGAGGAACCGCTCACGCGCCGCCCCGGCGTCCGGTCCAGAGAACGTTGCTGCCAGGGTGTGGCCCTTCAGCAGCCCGAGAGCTGCGACCTTGCCCACGCTGCGCGCGGTGGCCGGTCCCTTGTTGAGCGTGGCGTTGCGCAGCAATACGGTCGCGTCGAGTCCCCGGAGGCCCGACACGAGCGCTGCCGCGGGTCGAGCGTGCAGACCATGCGGATTCCGTACGACAACCTCGGTCGCCGGGCCCTCGACCGTCACTGGTTCAGCGGACTCAGCCGGCTCGGGTGCAGCCGTCTCGACACCCAGGTGCTCGGCCTTCGCCGCGAGACCTCCCTCGGCCTCAGCGGCAACCTCGGCGAGCGAGGCGCCCGTACTGGCCGTCACCACCGCAGCGACGAGCCCTTCGACGAGCGGAGCGGGCGATATCCGTACCCGCTCCGCCGTCTCAGGGTCGATGAACTCCAGCGCCATCTCCGCCGACAGCACAGCGCTGCCGAGGTCGAGCAGCACCAGCACACCGTCGGCCGAATCGACGTCCGTGATCGCCTCGGCGATCGCCGCGGCATCCGTACCGAACGTCGTCTCGTCCAGCCCCGCCGCGACCCGAATCCTGGGTCGCGCCTCAGCGGCCACCATCTCCTCGGCCAGCCCCACGGCGGCGTCGGCGAGCGCTCGACTGTGCGAGACGACGACGATGCCGATCATCGGATCAGGCGAGCGTTCTCGCCGCGGCCTCGATGAGCATCGTCACGCTGGTCGCGCCTGGATCCTGGGTTCCCGCGCTGCGCTCCCCGAGGTACGACGCGCGACCCTTGCGAGCAACGAGCGGTGTCGTCCCGTCGCGTCCCTCGGCACAGGCCTTGGCCGCCGCGTCGAGTGCCGCTTGGGTGCCCTCCCCGGTCGCCGCGTCGTACGCCGCCAAAGCGGGCGTGAGCGCATCGACCATCGTCTTGTCGCCCACCTCCGCCTTGCCGCGCTGGATGATCCCCTCGAGCCCGGCCCGCAACGCGGCGCCGATCCCCTCCGCGGAGTCCTCAACCGGCCAGGCGCCTCCAACGCGCATCAAGAACGTCCCGTACAACGGACCGCTGGCGCCTCCCACCGTCGAGACCAGCGTCATGCCGGCCTTCTTGAGGAACGCCCCGGAGTCGGGGAAGTCGGCGGCCACGAGCGCGGCCACCGCCTTCATCCCGCGGTCCATGTTCGAGCCGTGATCGGCATCCCCGATCTGACGGTCCAGGTCGGTGAGCATCGCCGCGTTCTCGTGGATCTGCGCGGCGAAGTCCGCCATCCAGGCGCCTGCCTTCTCTGAGCCCATCAGCAGCCCCACCGAAGACCAGGCGTGTTCACCGGCGCGTCCCACAGCTTGACGAGGTCGTCGTCAGCCTTGAGCAGCGTCACCGAGCAGCCGGCCATGTCGAGCGAGGTGATGTAGTTGCCGACGAGGTTGCGGGCGATCGGGATGCCGGCCTTGCCGAGGATCTTCGCGACCTCGTTGTACATGAGGTACAGCTCGATGAGCGGCGTGCCGCCCATGCCGTTCATGAACGCGATGACCGGGGAGCCGGTGTAGTCGATGTCGGCCAGGATCGGCTCGATGAGCATCGCGGCGATGTCCTTCGCCGGGGCGATCGGCAGACGGTGGCGACCAGGCTCACCGTGGATGCCGATGCCGACCTCCATCTCGTCCTCGCCAAGCTCGAACGTGGGCTTGCCCGCGGCAGGCACCGTACAGCTCGTGAGCGCCATGCCCATCGAGCGGCCCTGACCGTTGATCTTCTTGGCCAGCGCGACGATCGCATCGAGATCGCGGCCCTCCTCAGCGGCTGCTCCGACGATCTTCTCCAGCAGAACCGTGACGCCCACACCGCGGCGTCCGGCGGTCCACAGGGAGTCCTGTACGGCGACGTCGTCATCGGTGACGACCGACTCGACCCGTACACCGGAGTCCGCGGCTGCCATCTCGGCTGCCATCTCGAAGTTCATGACGTCGCCGGTGTAGTTCTTCACGATGTGAAGGACGCCCGCGCCGCCGTTGACGGCGACCGTGGCGGCCATCATCTGGTCGGGTACAGGGGAGGTGAACATCTCGCCGCAGCAGGCAGCGTCGAGCATCCCCATACCCACGAAGCCACCGTGCATCGGCTCATGTCCGGATCCACCGCCCGAGATCAGGCCGACCTTGCCAGCGACCGGCGCGTCCTTGCGGTAGATGATCTTGTTCTCGTGGTCGACGCGGACTCGGTCAGAGTGCGCAGCTTCGACGCCCAGCAGGGATTCTGCGACGACGTCAGCGGCGTCGTTGATCAGCTTCTTCATGGCGCGAGTCTTGCACCGGGACGCACGCTTGTCAGCGGGTGCGCACATGCGTTCACTCAGCACCGGTTCCGCTGCGCATCCGTCACGGTGACAAGGAACTCAGCCCCGAGGCTGGCACACCGCGCGCGTGTGCAAGAAAAGGGTCGAAGCGCGACCACAGATACTCTTGCCCGATGATCACGACGACCCAAGACGTCGACCCGGGCTCGCTCTTCGCGACACTCGAGCCGCTGCTCGCGCGCGTCGCCAAGCCGATCCAGTACGTCGGCGGTGAGCACAACTCCGTACTCAAGGCCTGGTCGGACGTCGATGTCCGCTGGTGCCTCATGTACCCGGACGCGTACGAGGTGGGCCAGCCCAACCAGGGCGTCGCGATCCTGTACGAGATCCTCAACGAGCTGGACTGGGCGGTCGCCGAGCGCACGTACGCGGTGTGGCCCGACCTGGCCGCACTGCTGCGCGAGCACCACGTGCCGCAGTTCACGCTCGACTCGCACCGGCCGGTCGCCGCATTCGACCTGCTCGGCGTCTCGTTCTCGACCGAGCTGGGCTACACGAACCTGCTGCAGGCCCTCGACCTGTCCGGCATCCCTCTGCACGCCGCCGACCGCGACGAGTCGCACCCGGTCGTCATCGCCGGGGGCCACGCCGCGTTCAACCCCGAGCCGGTCGCCGACTTCATCGACGGCGCGGTGCTGGGCGACGGCGAGGAAGCCGTCATCACAATCTCCGAGATCGTCCGCGAGTGGAAGGCGGAAGGTCGGCCGGGTGGGCGTCCCGAGCTGCTCGTACGGCTCGCCCGCGACGGTGGCGTCT
>DAIPZP010000086.1:0-7287 GCA_036782155.1 Propionibacteriaceae bacterium | reverse complement strand
CGATCCGGTGCTTCTTCTCCTTGAGCTCGACCTCGGTGGCCGCGCCGACCTTGATCACGCACACGCCACCGGCGAGCTTGGCTACTCGCTCCTGCAACTTCTCGCGATCCCAGTCGGAGTCGGTCCGCTCGATCTCGGCGCGGAGCTGAGCGACCCGAGCCTGGACAACGGCGCTGTCACCAGCACCATCGACGATCGTCGTGTCGTCCTTGGTGACGACGACGCGACGCGCGCGGCCGAGCACCTCGAGACCGACCTGGTCGAGCTTGAGCCCGACCTCCGGAGCCACGACGGTGGCGCCGGTGAGGGACGCGATGTCCTCGAGCATCGCCTTGCGACGGTCACCGAAGGCCGGAGCCTTCACCGCGCAGGACGTGAACGTGCCGCGGATCTTGTTGACCACGAGGGTCGACATGGCCTCGCCATCGACATCCTCGGCCACGATGAACAGCGTGCCGTTGGCCGCGATGACCTTCTCCAGAATGGGGAGGAGGTCGTTCATCGAGCTGATCTTGCCCGAGTTGATGAGGATGTACGGGTCGTCGAGGATCGTCTCCATGCGCTCACCGTCGGTGATGAAGTACGGCGAGAGGTAACCCTTGTCGAACTGCATGCCCTCGGTGAACTCGAGCTCGGTGCCGAACGTGTTCGACTCGTCGACGGTGATGACGCCGTCCTTGCCGACCTTGTCGAACGCCTCGGCGATCAGGGCGCCGATCTGCTCGTCACGGGCGGAGATCGTGGCGACGCTCGCCATGTCGGCGGTCGAGTCGACCTCACGAGCCTGGAGGCGAAGCTCGGCCGAGATGGCCTCGACGGCCTTCTCGATGCCCTTCTTCAGGCCGACAGGGTTGCCACCGGAAGCCACCGCACGCAAGCCCTCGTGAACGAGCGCCTGCGCCAGCACCGTGGCCGTCGTCGTACCGTCGCCGGCAACGTCGTTGGTCTTGGTGGCGACTTCCTTGGCGAGCTGTGCGCCCAGGTTCTCGTACGGATCGCTGAGCTCGATCTCCTTGGCGACGGTGACACCGTCGTTGGTGATGGTCGGAGCGCCCCACTTCTTGTCAAGGACGACGTAGCGTCCCTTGGGGCCCAGCGTCACCTTCACGGTGTTCGCGAGGATGTCGACACCGCGCTCCAAGGAGCGGCGTGCCTGCTCGTCGAACTGAAGGATCTTTGGCATGTGTGTCCCTTACTTGGTAACGACCGCGAGGATGTCGCGGGCATTGAGGAGCAGGTACTCAAAGCCGTCGTACTTGACCTCGGTGCCGCCGTACTTGGAGAAGATGACGATGTCGCCCTCGGCGAGATCCAACGGGATCCGCTTGCCGTTGTCGTCTGTGCGACCGGGGCCGGTCGCGATGACCTTGCCCTCCTGCGGCTTCTCCTTGGCGGTGTCCGGGATGACAAGGCCGGAAGCAGTGGTCTGCTCGGCCTCCAGCGGCAATACGAGGACGCGGTCCTCGAGCGGCTTGATCGTGGCTGCCACGTCAAGACCCCTTTCACTGTTCGGTGGTGGCCGGTCGGCCACTGGGTACAAGGTGTCGGGACGTCGTCGCGGTGCCGCCCCGAACGCTGGCACACTCAATGGTTGAGTGCTAACTCCAGAATCTATACCCGCGTTAGCACTCGATCAAGCCGAGTGCTAGGGCGCCGGTGTCGGATCCGGACACCAGGCGAAGATCCGGTGCAAGCGGCCCTGGTCCGTGCGAGGCTGAGAATGACGAAGGAGACGTACATGCCCTCTGCCTGGTCGAGAGACATGATCTGGTGGCACGTCTACCCGCTCGGGTTCACAGGCGCCGAGCGGTCTCTCGCCGACGCCGGACCGGATCCAGTCCCCCGGCTGGCACAGCTCGAGGACTGGCTCGATTACGCAGTGACGCTCGGAGCCAACGGCCTCCTGCTCGGCCCGATCTTCCGGTCCGCGACCCACGGCTACGACACCCTGGACCACTTCGAGATCGATCCCCGGCTGGGTACGGCGGACCCCCTCTCCCACCTCGTCGCAGCATGCCGGAGCAAAGGCATCCGGGTCGCCCTCGACGGCGTGTTCAACCACGTCTCGCGTGACAGCGAGATCGTCAAGCGCGCCTTCGCCGGCGGCCCTGACTCCGACGACGGCCGCTGGATCGTCTGGGTCGACGGCTACCCCCGCTACTTCGAAGGCCACGAGGCGCTCGTCGAGCTGAACCTGGCCGAGCCCGCAGTCATCAGGTACGTCATCTCGGTCGTGACCCACTGGACAGAGATGGGCGCGGACGGCTGGCGGTTCGACGCGGCCTACGCCCCCGGCGCGGACGCATGGCGCCCGATCACCGACGCGGTCCGTTTCCTGCATCCCGATGTCTGGATGCTGGGCGAGGTCATCCACGGCGACTACGCGGAGTTCGTCGAGAAGTCGGGCATGGACACCGTGACCCAGTACGAGCTGTGGAAGGCCGTCTGGAGCTCGATCGCCACGAAGAACTTCTGGGAGCTGGCGCACGCGCTGGGCCGCCACAAGGTGATGCTGGAGGACTTCGTCCCGTACACGTTCGTCGGCAACCACGACACGACCCGCATCGCGAGTCAGCTGGAGGATCACCGCCATCTCGAGCATGCGGTGGCGCTGCTCGCGCTGCTGCCAGGCATCCCGGCGGTCTACTCCGGCGACGAGCAGGGGTTCACCGGCGTGAAGACCGAGTCCTTCTACGGCGACGATGCGATACGTCCGCCGTTCCCGGCCCATCCGTACGATCTGCTCCCGTTCGGCAGGAGCCTGTACGACCTGCACCAGCGGCTGCTCGGCCTCCGCCGGCGCCACCGGTGGCTGTGGACGGCGACCGCGACCACCCGCGACCTCACCAACGAGTTCGTCGTCATCGAACTGACGGGCCAGGATGGCGAGCGCCTCGACCTCGCGCTGAACGTGGCCGACCATCCGTGCCCGATGCCGCCCGGCACCCTGCTCGAGGCGTCGGACCACACCGCCACGGAAGTCCCCCCGCACGGTTGGGTGGTCGTCGAGCCCTAGGCCCGCCGGACCACGAGCGCCACGGCGCCGTCCGAGGTCGGAGTCAGCACCAGGGTTGCGGAGGCTGGACCCTTCGGGGCTAGCCGGCGGCGCAGCGCGGCCGGGTCGACCTCGAGGCCGCGCTTCTTGATCTCCAGGGTGCCGACGCGGTTCGCCTTGACCCAGGCCCGGAGGTCCCGTTCGCGGTACGGGAGGCGGTCGAGCACCTCGAAGGCGGTGGCGTACGGGGTCGGCTGGTGCGTCTCGGTCGTGAGGTAGGCCACGCCGGGCGCGATTCCCGTCGCCCCGAGCTCGCGGCCCAGCGCTGGGATCGCTCCGGCACGAATCACGGCCGGGTCCGGTTCGTACAGCCAGCTTCCGATAGGACCCAACGGCAGGTGGCCGTCCTCCGCCTCGAGGCTCAGCCCTTGCGGCAGCAGCAGCGCGCTCCGACGTCCGGGCGCCGCCTCACGACCCGCCCACACCGCGGCCTCGACGAGGTCGCCCTGATCCGACACCCAGACCGCCTCGGCGTGCTCGGGCAGGAGCCGGTACGGGATGCCGGGGCCGAGCTTCACGCAGGCCACGCGGCCTCCGTCGAGGACGCTGGTCACCACATCCCACGAGGGGCTGAGGTCGGCCACGTCCCATGACCTGCCACGAGCCGTACGGCGCGCGGGATCGAGGAACACCCCTGCATCGCTCGGCACCTGGTCGTACAGGTCGGCGACGTCGCCGACGATCACTCGGGCGGACGCTCCGAGGTTCGCGGCGGCGAGCGTCGCGGTGACGGGGTCCCGCTCGATGGCGGTGACGCCCATCCCCGCTTCCACCAGCGCCAGGGCGTCGAGTCCGAGCCCGCACCCGAGGTCCCAGACATGGGCCACGCCGGACGCCGCCAGCCTCTCCGCACGCCACCGCGCGACCGTGGGCCTCGTGGCCTGCTCGAGTCCGTCGCGGGTGAGGAACAGCTCTGAAGCGGAACCCCCCAGCTTGCGCACCGCCGCCCGCCGCAGCGACTCCTGCCCCAGCACCGCAGCGGCCTTTTCGCCGGGTAGGTCGCGTCGCCACCGATCGGCCGCCGACAACGACTCGGGATCCTTCTCAGCCGCAGCGCGCTGCAACCACGGAGCCGCCTCGGCCGACACCAACCACTGCGCGACCTCGAGCTCCATGGCCGCAACCTATCGGCCCCCGGGATAGGACCTTCAGTTCTATGCTCTGGCCATGAAGGTGCTGAAGAACGCGTTCCTCGTCATCGGGCTGCTCGTCGTCATCGGTGCCGGTGTGATGGCCGGGGTAGTGGCCGGCATCTATCTGCCCGTGCTGGTTCGTGTGGCGCGAGCCAACAACATGGGACAAGCACCGCTGATCGATCCCACCAGCTGGGTACTGATCGGCACCGCCGCCGGTGTCGTCGGAGGTCTGCTGGTGGGTCTGGGCATCGGTATGCCGCGCCGTACCGCGAACGCCGTCCGCCACGAGACCATCGAGGAACTGCACCGCCAGACGACGGCCGACGCCGCGGTGGCAGCCGCAGCGGTCACCGAACCCGCTGAGGAGCCCCACACAGAGCCGACGGCCTGAGTCAGCCGAAGATCGTGTCTCTGCGACGAGGACCTTCCGCAGAGACCACCGAGGCCCGCCAGCTCTCAGGCACGCCGTCGCGGTAGGGCATCACGCCATGGAACTGCGCGACCGATTCATCGAACACGAGTGGCAGGAAATAGCGGTCGCCAGGCCACAAGGCGAGGTCGAAGTCGAGGAGGCGCTCACGGGGTACCCACTCGAGGACTCCCTCGTGGTTCTGGGTGGTGATTTCGCCCGTCCACGAGTCGGCGACGAAGACGAATCCGAACCAGTCCTCGCCTCCCGCGCCGAACCCTGGCCACGAGATCGTGCCGCGAAGACGTGGCGCCTCGAGAACGATCCCCGCCTCCTCGCGTACCTCCCGGATCACCGACGCCACGATGTCCTCGCCCGGCTCAACCTTGCCGCCGAGGCCGTTGTACTTGCCGAGGTGGAGGTCGTCGGGACGGCCTTGACGGTGGATCATGAGCACGCGGTCGCCCTCGACCACGTAGCAGAGGGTGCCGAGGATCGGCGTGTACGGCATCAGACGACGATGGTCGAGACCGGCAACCCCGAGTCCACGCCGATGTCCAGCGAGGACGGCCGCACGCCGGCAACCATGGCGGCTCCGCCGACCACCGCGATCATCGCGCCGTTGTCCGTACACAGCCCCGGTCGCGGACGACGCAACCGGATCCCCGCCGCGGTGGCGCGCTCCTCGAGCAGCGATCGCAACCGCGAGTTGGCCGCCACGCCCCCGCCGATCAGCAGGTCCTGGATGCCCTCGGCCTCGCACGCAGCGATCGCCTTCGCGGTGAGCACGTCGCAGACCGCCTCCTGGAACGACGCGGCGACATCGTTGATCGGCACATCCTCGCCATCGCGCCTCCGGGTCTCGACCCACCTGGCGACTGCGGTCTTGAGGCCCGAGAACGAGAAGTCGAAGCGGTGCTTCGCCAGGTCCTTGTTCGCCGTCAGGCCACGCGGGAACGCGATCGCCCTCGGGTCGCCGACCTGAGCGGCCTTGTCGATCACCGGACCGCCGGGGTAGGGCAGGCCGAGAAGACGGGCCACCTTGTCGTACGCCTCACCCGCGGCGTCGTCGATGGTCGAGCCCAGCTCACGCACGCTCGTCGCGATGTCGTCGACGCGCAGCAGGGAGCTGTGGCCACCGGACACGAGCAGCGCGATCGCGGGTTTCGGCAGCGGGCCGTGGTCGAGAACGTCGACGGCGACGTGGCCGATGAGGTGGTTCACCCCGTACAGCGGCTTGTTCAGCGCGACCGCCAGGGCTTTCGCTGTCGCCAGTCCGACCACGAGCGCAGACACCAACCCCGGACCTGCGGTGACGGCGATCGCATCGACCTCGCTCAGGTCGACGTTCGCGTCGTAGCAGGCGCGCTCGAGCGCCGGCCGCATCGCCTCGAGGTGAGCCCGGGACGCAACCTCGGGTACGACACCGCCGAAGCGAGCGTGGAGCTCGACCGACGAGGCGACCTGGTTGGCGAGCAGCTCGGTGCCGCGCACCAGCCCGACACCCGTCTCGTCGCAGCTCGACTCGATGCCGAGCACCAGCGGTGCTGTCACGACGCCACCTCCTTTCGCGATCCGGGTGAGTACGAGAGCGACTCGATCGGGAGCTCCATCACCAGCGCATGCTGGCCAGGGCCGTAGTAGTCGCGGCGACGATCGATCGGTGAGAAGCCGAGTCGCGCGTACACAGCACGTGCCGGTGCATTGTCCTCTTCGACCTCGAGCAGGATGCGTACGGCGCCGCCGGCCTGAGCCATGAGGATGCTGGCGATAAGCAGCTTGCGGGCGATGCCCTCGCCACGGCGCTCGGGCGCGACCACGACGCGGAGCAGGTCGCCGAAGTCCGCGACCAGGTGCAGCGTCGCCACGGCGACCAGGCGATCGTCGGCGTCGCGGTACGCGAGCACCTGCCGGTCAGGCGCCGTCAGCTCTCCAACCCACGAGTCGCGCGACCAGCCTGCGTGGTCGAATCCGCTGGCCTCGAGAGCCATGATCGCGTCGAGGTCATCGACCTGTGCCCGGGAGACGATCACGCGGGCCTCCCCGTGAGCACGGTCTTGATCGTGGTGGACACCTGCGCGTCGGGGCGGCGCAGGTACAGCGGTTCGGTGCCGAGGTCGGCCAGCCGCTCGGGGGCGGCCGCGATCACACCCGGGTCGAGCGCCACGATGATCCGCTCCCCCGCCAGTTCATACTTCTCTGCTGCAGGGCCGACGATCAGGCCCGTCGGTACGTCGCCGGGCAGCGTGACGTGCGGCCCGTCGACTCGCTTGCCGGCGGCGTCGTACGTGGCCCAGTACAGCTCCTTGCGGCGCGCATCGCTCACCACGGTGAAGCCGCGGGCGGGTCGTGTCGCGGCGAAGGTGAGCGCGACGATGTCGAGGCTGCAGACGCCACGCAGGCCCACGTCGAGCACGTACGAGAGCGTCTGCGCGGTCACGATGCCGACCCGCAGGCCCGTGAACGGGCCGGGCCCCACGCCGACGACGATGCCGCCCAGGTCAGCGAGCACGTGTCCGGACTCGGCGACGACCTCGCTGACCAGCGGCATCAGCTGCTCGGCGTGGACGTTCGTGGCCGTGACGGCGCGTGACGCCAAGACGTGTCCGGGCCGAGCGACGGCGGCGGTGACACCGGTCGAGGTGTCGATGCCGAGCCAGAGCCCGCTGTCGGATTCACTCATCGAT
>DAIPZP010000085.1:5255-7290 GCA_036782155.1 Propionibacteriaceae bacterium | reverse complement strand
CCTCCAGCAGCACTCGGTCAGCGACGAGCACGCGTCCTCTCTGAAGACCGGGGGGGGGCGGCAATACGTCGTCCTGCAAGACCAGAGCCAGTTCCCCGTGATGGAGCCGGAACAGTTCATGGCCGGCGCGTCGGCCATGGTGGCCAAGATCCGTACGACGAAAGCCACGCGGATGTTCCTCGCCACCTGGGGTCGTCCGGATTCACCGGGCGTCACCTCCGAGTCGCTCGACGCGGCGTACCGATCGATGGGCGACCGCCTGCTCGTCAGCGTCATCCCCGCCCACGGCGGCCTCTCAGCCGACGTGGCCCAGCACCTCCAGAAGATGGCCGCCAAGGTGACGGGCCACTGACGGAGGCTCAGAGCAGGTCGTGGAGCGGGATCTGCTGCTCGCGGTCGGGGCCGACGCCGATGCCGGAGATGCGTGTCCCGATGAGGTCCTCGAGGCGCCGCACGTATGTCTGGGCCGTCGCGGGCAGGTCCTCGAAGCGCCGGCAACCGGTGATGTCCTCGGTCCAGCCGTCGAGGTACTCGTACACCGGCGTCGCGTGGTGGAGGTCCGACTGGTTCATCGGCATCACGTCGTGGCGGGTGCCGTTGACGTCGTACGCGACGACGACGGGGATCTTCTCCCAGCCCGTCAGGACATCGAGCTTGGTCAGCACGATGTCGGTGACGGCGTTGACGCGCACGGCCTGCTCGACCACCAGCGCATCGAACCAGCCACAGCGACGCGGACGGCCGGTGGTCGTGCCGAACTCCGCGCCCGCCTGGCGCAGCGCCTCGCCGACGTCGTCGAGCAGCTCGCCCGGGAACGGGCCTTCGCCGACGCGGGTGGTGTACGCCTTGGCGATGCCCACGACGCGGTCAATGCGTGTCGGGCCGACGCCCGAGCCCGTACACGCTCCAGCGGCGATCGGGTTGGAGCTCGTCACGTACGGGTAGGTGCCGAAGTCGACGTCCAGGTGGTGCGCCTGTGCGCCCTCGAGCAGGACGACCTTGCCGTCGTCGAGCGCACGGTTCAGCAGCAGCGACACGTCGGTCACCATCGGGCGCAACCGCTCGGCGTGCGACAGCAGCCGGTCCGTGATCTCGGCGGCGTCGATCGTGGGCCGGTTGTAGATCTTCACGAGAATCTGGTTCTTCTGCTCGAGCGATGCCTCGACCTTCTGGGCGAGGATCTTGGGGTCGAACACGTCCTGGATTCGCAAGCCGATGCGGTTCACCTTGTCGGCGTACGCGGGACCGACGCCACGGCCTGTCGTGCCGATCTTCCGTTTGCCGAGAAAGCGTTCGGTGACCTTGTCGATGACCTGGTGGTACGGCGTGATGATGTGGGCGTTGGCGCTGATCAGCACGCGCTCGGCGTCGACGCCACGGGCGTTGAGCGCGTCGATCTCGTCGAACATCACGTCGAGGTCGACGACGACGCCGTTGCCGATCACCGGCGTACAGGCCGGGTTGAGGATGCCGGACGGGAGCAGGTGGAGGGCGTACTTCTCGCTGCCGACGACCACGGTGTGGCCGGCGTTGTTGCCGCCGGAGTAGCGGACCACGTAGTCGACGCGGTCTCCGAGCTGGTCGGTCGCCTTGCCCTTGCCCTCGTCGCCCCACTGGGTGCCGATCACGATGATCGCCGGCATGGTCCTGCCTCTCGGTCGGCGGACGGCGCGGGTCTCGCTTCCTCGCGCCCCCACACGGAAGCCCAGGACTTATCAGTCCCGGGCTCTTGCGTCCGTACTCTATCGCAGCGGCGGGGGCGGCCCAGGGGCTTGGCCGGTCGCCTATGCTCGACCTCTGCTTGACTGAAGTACCCGCTCATCGCGGGCTCCGGCGTGCCTTTGTTCGCCGCCCGTCCGACCCCGCCGTATGACGGGGCTCTCATCGTTCACCCTGACGTGACTGCCTGACTCGTACCCTGACCGGCATGACGACGCAGTATGCAGCACGGCATGTGGCTCTCGGCGGCGACGACTCCGAGCCGGAAGGCCTCGCCTCCGCGTGGGGCGACGGTCCTGCGACGCGCCGCGCGATG
>DAIPZP010000085.1:0-5245 GCA_036782155.1 Propionibacteriaceae bacterium | reverse complement strand
GACGGGGCTCTCATCGTTCCCCACGGCTGACCGCCTGGCTCCTACCCTGACCGGCATGACGACGTACGCAGCACGGCATGTGGCTCTCGGGGGCGACGATTCGGAGCCGGAAGGCCTCGCCTCCCAGTGGGGGGACGGACCTCCTCCGCGCCGCGCGATGATGCCCGAGGAGGCCGTGACGAGCTACGAGCCGTACGCGCCGGAGCCCGAGCTCCTGCCGTTCAACGTCGTGCAGCGGATGGACCCGGTCGCGCCCCAGCCGCGGTTCGCGCCCGAGCTGGGACTGCCCGTAGTCGCTCCGCCGCCCAGCCAGACGCCGCGCTGGCACATCGCCGTCGAGCCCAGCACTCCCTTGGCTCCGGGCCCGGTCCACGCGGCGACCCCGGTCACCGTCGGCCCCCTGACCGATCCTGCATCCTTCCCGACGCCGGTGTCGAACTTTGCAGCCGTCTCGTACCAGTCCATGCCCAGCCCGATGCCGTACGCCTCCGCGCCCGCTCAGGGAACGTACGTGGCGCCGATGGCCTCGCCGTACGCAGCGCCGATGCCGGAGCCCTACTCGGCAGGCGATCCGATGCTGGAGGACGTGGTGGCTGTCGGCGCGACGGCCGTGGCAGTGGCCAGCGCCTTCCAGCGCGTCTTCGGGCTTGTCATCGTGGGGATCGTGCTCGCGGGCTTCACCGCCGCCGGCGTCGTGATCAGCGGCAGCGCCTGGTGGATCGTCGGGTTCGCATGGGCGATGGGGATCGTCATGATCGTCGGGATCGTCAGCCCCGGGCGCATGCGATTGCGGCGGTCAGCCCTGAAATAGAGTGGGGGCGTGACCGACCTCACCGTTCTCGTCGTCGGCTCGGGAGGCCGTGAGCACGCCCTAGCGCTTGCCATCGCAGCCGATCCGGGCGTCGTCGCTGTCCATGTCGCTCCCGGCAACCCCGGAACGTGGCACTCCTGGCCCTCGCACGTCGTCGACCAGCTGGACGGACAGGCCGTCGCCGCCCTCGCAACCAGCGTCGGCGCCGACCTCGTCGTCATCGGCCCGGAGGCACCGCTCATCGCAGGTGTCGCCGACGCTGTACGGGCCGTGGGCATCGCCTGCTTCGGACCATCCGCCGAAGCCGCGCAGCTCGAGGGGTCCAAGCAGTTCGCGAAGGACGTGATGGCCGCTGCGGGCGTGCCGACAGCCGCCTCGCGTTTCTGCCGTACGCCCGACGAGGTGGCTGCGGCTCTCGACGAGCTGGGAGCCCCGTACGTGGTCAAGCAGGACGGGCTGGCCGCCGGCAAGGGCGTCGTCGTGACGAACGACCGCGACGAGGCGCTGGCCCACGCGGCAGCGTGCGGGGACGTCGTCGTGGAGGAGTACCTCGACGGACCCGAGGTCAGCCTGTTCGTCATCACCGACGGTACGGTCGGGCTCCCTCTGCAGCCCGCACAGGACTTCAAGCGCGTCGGCGACGGCGACACGGGCCCCAACACCGGCGGCATGGGCGCGTACACGCCGCTGCCCTGGGCGCCCGACGGCCTTGTCGAGGCAGTCATGGAGCGCGTGGTCGCACCCACGCTCGCCGAGATGACGCGGCGCGGTACGCCGTTCGCGGGCCTGCTCTACGTGGGCCTCGCGATGACCTCGCGCGGCCTTCGCGTCGTCGAGTTCAACGCCCGCTTCGGCGACCCGGAGACCCAGGCGATCCTGCCGCTGCTGGAGTCTCCGTTGGGGCAGGTGCTGTACGCCGCCGCGACCGGCACCCTCGCCGATGTCGGCCCGTTGTCGTGGCGCGACGAGTCCGCGGTCATCGTGGTCGCCGCCGCAGACGGCTACCCGGGCACGCCGCGTACGGGTGGCTCGATCACCGGTCCCCGCCTGTACGAGTCGACCGACAACGTCCACATCGTCCATGCCGGTACGGCGCTGCGCGGTGACACGCTGGTCGCCGCGGGTGGTCGCGTACTCGGCGCCGTGGCCACGGCCCCGACGCTGATCGAGGCCCGCGAGGACGCGTACGCAGCCCTGGACCAGCTCGACTTCCCGACCGGCTTCTGGCGTACGGACATCGCCGCCACGGCCGCCGCCGGTCTCATCCCGCCCGTCACCTCGCTGTAGGAGCTCTCGTGTCGATCCCCAACGTCCTCGCCAGCCGGTACGCGTCGGCCCAGATGCGCGCCATCTGGAGCCCGGAGGAAAAGATCATCGCCGAGCGGCGTCTGTGGGTCGCCGTGCTCTCCGCCCAGCGCGATCTCGGCGTCGACTTCTCCCGTGACGACCCGGATGCCGTGATCGCAGCGTACGAGCGCGTGCTCGACGTCGTCGACCTCGACTCGATCAACGCGCGCGAGAAGGTCACGCGCCACGACGTGAAGGCCCGCATCGAGGAGTTCAACGCGCTCGCAGGCTTCGAACACGTCCACAAGGGCATGACGAGCCGCGACCTCACCGAGAACGTCGAGCAGGCGCAAGTACTGGGTTCACTACGCCTTGTCAGGTCACGAATGGTGACCGCGCTGGTCTATCTGGCCCGGCTCGCGGAGACGTACGCTGCGCAGCCGATCGCCGGTCGCTCCCACAACGTCGCCGCCCAGGTGACGACGCTGGGGAAGCGGTTCGCATCGGTGGCCGATGAGCTGCTCGTCGCGTACGAGCGGATCGACGGGCTGATCTCCCGCTACCCGATGCGCGGCATCAAGGGCCCGGTCGGTACGAGCCAGGACATGCTCGACCTGCTCGGCGGTGACACCGCGAAGCTCGCCGAGCTGGAGACCCGAGTCGCTCATCACCTGGGCTTCGAGCGCGCGTTCACCTCGACCGGCCAGGTCTACCCGCGCTCGCTCGACTTCGACACGGTCAGCGCTTTGGCCCAGGCCGCCGCGGCTCCGTCGAGCCTCGCGACGAGCATCCGGCTCATGGCCGGTGCCGAGCTGGTCACCGAGGGCTTCCGCCCCGGCCAGGTGGGCTCGTCGGCGATGCCGCACAAGATGAACACCCGCAGCTGCGAGCGCGTCAACGGGCTGGCGGTGATCGTCCGCGGCTACGTGTCGATGACCGGCGAGCTGATGGGCGACCAGTGGAACGAGGGCGACGTGTCCTGCTCGGTCGTACGCAGGGTGGCGCTGCCGGATGCGTGCTACGCGATCGACGGGCTGTACGAGACGTTCCTGGTCGTACTGAGTGACTTCGGCGCCTTCCCGGCCGTGATCGAGGCCGAGCTGGCGAAGTACCTCCCGTTCCTCACCACGACCAAGGTGCTCATGGCGGCCGTACGGAAGGGCGTCGGCCGCGAGCAGGCCCACGAGGCCATCAAGGAGCACGCGGTTGCGGTGGCGCTCGAGATGCGCGAGACGGCTCGCGCGGACAACGATCTCGTGGCACGGCTGGCGGGAGATGCCCGGCTCGGCCTCACTCGCGAGGAGCTCGACGGTCTGGTCTCCGAGCCGCTGGCGCTGACGGGTGCGGCGCAGGACCAGGTCCGTACGATCTCGGCGCGAGTCGCCGAGCTCGCCGCCCTGTACCCGGAGGCCGCCACGTACGTGCCGGGGGAGACCCTGTAGCGAGGGCCGGCCGCCACGCCGCACGCCTGCGCACAATATGATCGGCCGGCTGGAGCAACCAGGGAGGTCACATGTCCGATCGCAGGATCCTGTGCGTCGGTGAGGCGCTGATCGATGTCGTGACCCGTCCCGACGGGGAGCCGTCCGAGCACGTTGGCGGCAGTCTGCTGAACGTTGCCAACGGCATCGCACAGCTCGGGCACCGCAGCAGCATCTGCTCGTGGTGGGGTCGCGATGCACGTGGCAAGCTCATCGCCGCGTCCATCACATCCACCGGCGCGGAGGTCGAGCCCGGTGCGGACTCGGCGACGACCACGAGCGTCGCGCAGGCGACCCTGGACGCCGAGGGACGCGCCACCTACACGTTCGAGCTCACGTGGGACCTACCGGAGGTACGTGACCTGGCCGGCGTCGCCCACGTGCACACCGGCAGCATCGGGGCGACGCTCGAGCCCGGCGGCGCCAAGGTCGTCGACCTGGTGACGAGGCTCCGCGAGACGGCCACGATCTCGTATGACCCCAACGTCCGCCCCGCCATCATGCACAGCCCGGAAGAGGTGCTCGACCGTGTCGAGTCGCTCGTCGCACTGTCCGACGTCGTGAAGGCGTCCGACCAGGACATCGACTGGCTCTACCCCGGTGTTCCGGTCGAGACGGCCCTCCGCCGCTGGGTCGACCTGGGACCGGCGCTCGCGGTGTGTACGAGAGGGCCGCTGGGCGCCTACGCCGTGCTGCGCACCTCGCGCGACCACCTGGTCGTGCCCCAGAACACGGTCACGCTCGCGGACACGGTCGGCGCCGGGGACTCGTTCATGGCGGGCCTGATCTCGGGCCTCGCCGATGCCGGGCTGCTGGGCGGTCCCGTACAGCGCGAGCGTCTCGCTGCCGCGTCGTGGCCCCAACTCGCGACCGTCCTGCACCGCGCTGTGGTCACCAGCTCGATCACGGTGAACCACGCGGGTGCGTACGCCCCGTCGCTGGCAGAGGTCCGCGCGGTGATCGCCGCCGACCCGTACCTGGCGTGAACCGTGCGGCACCGTCGGCTATGAAGGACACGTGCATCTGTTAGCCGAGCTCTGGCGCCGGGCGCTGGCGACCCAACCGCTCCCGAGTCCCTGGGGATCGGAGCTGCTGGCCGTCGCCGCGTTGGCCGCGGTCGTCCTCGCGTGGCCCGTCGTGCGGACCCTGGTGACAATCTGCCACGAGGCGGGGCACGCGCTCATCGCGGTGCTTGTCGGGCGGCGGCTCAGCGGCGTACGGGTCCACTCCGACACATCCGGGCTCACCGTCAGCCGCGGGCGCCCGAAGGGACCGGGCATGGTGGCGACGTTGTTCGCGGGGTACGTGGCGCCTGCAGTCGTCGGCCTCGGCATCGCCTGGCTCGCCGGTACGGGCCACGCTGCGGGCGTGCTCTGGCTGCTGGTACTGCTGGCGGCGGTGCTGCTGGTGTGGATCCGCAACCTGTACGGAGCGTTGGTGGTCGTCGCCGCCGGCGTCGCGGTCGCGTTGGCCAGCTGGTACTCGCCGCCGAGCGTGCTCAGCTGGATCGCCACGGGGCTTGCGTGGCTGTTCCTGATCGCCGCGCCACGTCCCGTACTCGAGCTGCTCCGTCGCCACTCGCCAGGCTCTGACGCCGCGCAGCTGGCCGCGCTCACGCACGTCCACCGGTACGTGTGGTGCCTGCTGTGGCTCGTTCTGACGATCG
>DAIPZP010000084.1:0-7298 GCA_036782155.1 Propionibacteriaceae bacterium | reverse complement strand
GATCGCACGAGCGCAGGCAGCGCCTCCATGAGCTGTGCAATGTCAGCCTCGTGGGCGGCGCGCTCGTCGAGGGCCGTGATGAGGGCTGGCAGAGCCGCCGGGAGGTCCGCGAGGAGCGCCTTCTCGATGCGGGCCGTGATGTCAGACAGTGGCCCCAGATCAGCGATCAGGCACGCGGTTGCGGCCGACGCGACCGTGGTCCCGTACCCGGAAGCGACCACGATCGCCACCGCGAACTCCGGTTGCCACTGGACGCGCCACGCTTCCTTGAAGGTGCCGGTGCCGGTCACGTAGGCGGTTTTGCCCCACGGGATGCCGAGTATGCGCAACCGGTGCAGCAACCGCGACTTGCCGCGATCGGTGTCCTTGCGGAGATCGAGAACCAGATCCTTCGCCTCCGGCGCGATCGGCAATCGCAGCGACTTGGCCTGTTGGCGAAGGTCGGCGTCGAGCGGTACGAGGGGGGCCTCGTCCGGCACCGTACCGAGCTGCTCCCCGATCACCAGGTCGTTGGTGACGAACGCGAGCACCGGCTCGGCTCCGGCACACATCACCGCGAGCGCGGCTTCCTGCACCTCGTCGAGCCCGGCCACCGGACGGCCTCGCATGACCGCCAGCGTCTCGGCGAGTCGGGTGGCCTCGATCGCGTGGGCGCTGGAAACGGGAAGGTCGTGGCGGCGCAGCACCCGGGCGACCTCGGCGAACCAGCGCTCTACGACGTGGTCGCTGGCGTCGAAGAGATGCTGGTACCAACCGGGCGATGCAATGCCTGCGCCGTAGCCGGAGGTCGCCGAGAGTCGCGAGTGGGTCCACGGCACCCAGGTGGTGGCGACCTTCGCCTTGGGCAGGCCCCTCAGCAGCTTCGCGTCCTGCGAGGCCGGGGGCAGCTTGCCCACCAGCGCCGGCGCGTGCCAGGCGCCGCAGACCACGGCGACACGCTCGCGATCGCGCATCGCGCTCCGCAGCACGGTGCGCATCTGCGCCTCGCGGCGGTTCTCCTCGAGCTGGTCTGCAAACGTACGTGGCGGTGGCGCGTACTGCCGCAACTCCGCCATGGCTTCGGTGATCGCATCGAACGGGTCGATCCCGTGGCGCGCCTCGACGACGTCGTCCCACCAGCGCTCGGGGTCGTCGTAGCCGGCAGTACGGGCCAACACCGCGATCGGGTCCGTACGCACCTGCTCGCGCTCGTCGGTCGGAGCCCGCGGATCCGGAGAATCGCTGCCCAGTGGCACATCGGGTGCCGTTTCGGGCTCCTCGGATCCCACTGCGCGGCCATTCTCCGGATCTTCAGGCAGTGCCTCCGGGTCTCCAGGCCCCTCGTGGTGCCGAGCCGCCAGCGTCACCGCCGCCGGGAGATCCATGAACCGCACCTCGCGGTGGTGCTCTTTCGCCCAAGCCAGCGCCTGCCACTCGGGGGAGAACACGGCGAACGGCCAGTAGGCAGCACGTGTGGGATCGCCGACCACGTACGACAGGAGTGCCACCGGTGGTTGCAGCCCTCGCCCTACCCACTGGACGAGCGCGTCGGCCTCCGGCGGACCCTCGATGAGCACGATGTCCGGGTCGTGGGCGGCCAGGGCTGCCGCGACCGCTCGCGCCGATCCCGGTCCGTGATGGCGGATGCCGAGCACCCGAAGGGACGCGTCAGTCACCGGACCTCGTCACGGGCCGCGCGGTAGAAGTCCTTCCAGTCGCCGCGTTCGCGGACGACGGTCTCGAGGTACTCCTGCCACAGCGTCGCGTCGGCGACCGGGTCCTTGATGACCGAGCCGACGATGCCGGCCGCGACGTCACCGGCACGCAGCACGCCGTCACCGAAGTGGGCCGCTAGCGCGAGACCGTTCGTCACCACCGAGATCGCCTCGGCCGTGGACAGCGTGCCGGACGGGATCTTGAGCGACGTCTTGCCGTCCTCGGTGACGCCGCGGCGCAGCTCGCGGAAGACCGTGACCACCCGACGAATCTCGGCCTCGGCGCCGTCCGCCGGCGGCAGGTCGAGCGACTTGCCCAGCTCGGCGACGCGACGTACGACGATCCGTACCTCCTCCTCGGCCGTCGCCGGCACGGGCAGGACGACCGTGTTGAACCGGCGCCGCAGCGCGCTCGACAGCTCGTTGACGCCGCGGTCGCGGTCGTTGGCGGTGGCGATGACGTTGAAGCCGCGCATCGCCTGGACCTCGCTACCCAGCTCGGGGATCGGCAGTGACTTCTCGCTCAAGATCGTGATGAGCGCGTCCTGCACGTCGGAGGGCATGCGGGTCAGCTCTTCGATCCGGGCGATGGCGCCGGACTCCATCGCGACCATCACGGGTGAGGGGACCAGCGCCGCCCGCGACGGGCCTTCGGCGATGAGGCGGGCGTAGTTCCAGCCGTACCGGACGGCCTCCTCGGGCGTGCCTGCCGTGCCTTGTACGAGGAGGGTCGAGCTGCCCGAGATCGCGGCGGCAAGGTGCTCCGAGAGCCACGACTTCGCCGTACCGGGTACGCCGAGCAGCAGCAGCGCACGATCCGTCGCCAGCGTGGCGACCGCGGTCTCGACGAGCCGGCGGCTGCCCACGTACTTGGGGGTGATCACGGTGCCGTCGTCGAGCGTGCCGCCCAGCACGTACGTGACCACCGCCCACGGCGACAGCTTCCACTGCGGAGGCTTCGGCCGATCGTCGACGCGGGCGATCGCGGCGAGCTCTTCCGCGTGCTCCTGCTCCGCGTGGGGTCGCATCAGCTCGGTCATGGCTGTCCTCCTGGTGATTGCATGTCCTGCCACGACGACAGGTAGGGGCGTAGCTCGTCGGCGAAGACCGAGCGGACGAAGAGTACGGAGGTGGCGTCGCGCAACATCGTCCGTACGATGCGCCCCTCGGGCTGGCCGAGCCCCCGCAGCCTCTGGGCCCACCCGCCGGAAACCCTGAGCGGCACCGCGCGGGCGAACATCGTCCAGACCTCCGGCCGTAGCTGGTGGCCTCCTCCGCCGATGAGCTGCTGGCCCACAGCCGTGGCGATCTCCTGCGGCCAGGGCATCGGGATCCGCTCCAGTACCGTCGCCAGCAACGTGGGTGGCACCCGTGAGAGCAGGGTCAGCACCGACTCCGTCGAGAGCAGAGGCACGAGTCGCACGTCCATCACCCCCGCAGCGACAAGGGCATTCGCGGTGGCTGCATCGCCGTGGCGCAGGGTCGCCGTGACGACTCCCGGCACGAGGTCCCAGCGAGGCTCGTCCTGGGGAAGGGTCACCAGCTCGGCGGCGGTCACCCCCACGAGCGAGGGCCAGGCTGCTGGTGGCACGGCCGCTACCAAGCGCGTCAGGCGTTCGAGCGACGAGAGCTTCGCCCCCAGCCCGTCGCGCGCCGAGGCCTCATCGGGCTCTACCGGTGTCACTCGAAGGTTCCGGACCGCTCGCTTGAGCAGCCGATGGATGGCTCCCGCTCCGGTCTCTCCGACCGTCATCGCGGACTGGGCCCGAGCCGTCATCCGGGCGACGTACGCGGATCCGGGCAGGCGGCTCAAAGCCTCCGCCGCCCCCACCCGTACCCCCTCGGCACGATCGTCGAGGTTGTCTTCACAGAACGCTTCGTCGGCGGACGTGACGGTGGAGGCGATCGCCGACATCAGCTCGGTCCGGAACGCCGCCGGGGACTCCCTCCAGACAGCGACGGCGGCTTCCCTGACCGCATCAGGGTCGGTCGAGCGGGCCCGGCGGAACCACGCCAGGCGTTCCTCTGTGGTGCCGGTGTCCCAGAGCTCGGGATCATCCGGGTCAGCGGCGTCGGCGCTCGCGCCGTCCAGCCCGGCGCCCCGTAGCTGCGCGAGGAGCCAGTCGCCGCGCGCACCGAGGACGGGCTGTACGGATGGGCGGAGGTCCCGGCGCGCGAGTGCCGTGCCAAGAAGCCGGTGCGGCAGACGCATCCCGGCTTGTGCGACCAGGCGCAGCGCCTCGGCCAGTACGTACGCGCGGTCGCTCGACAGCCGGATCGCGCCGGCGTCGTCGGCGAGCAGGGGACCGAGCAGGGAGACCACGTGAAGGGGCGGTTCGGGGCGGCTGTCGTCGGGCGCGGGCGACAGGGACTCGCCTGGAGCGTCAGGCGGTGTGCCGCGCCTCACCACAGCGAGGGCCGCGGCCGCATCGAGCAGTGCGTACGCGATGGCTTGCGGGTCGTCCTCGGGGGTCGGCAGGTAGGTGCCCAGCGGCCCGAGCGCGGGCAGGCTGGACCGCTGGCCTGTACCGACCGCGGCGATCGAAGCGAGAGACGAGAACGTCACAGGACCACCAGCCCGTCGTCCATCAGCACGGCCGTCGGCTGGAACCCGCGCGGGTCGAGCTCGCCGAACACCGGCGCCAGGTGCCCGCCGGTCAGCGCGAGCAGGTCGAGCGTCGCGCCGCCGACCATCCGTACAGAGCCCCCCGCCTCGTCGGAGATCCCTGGGGTCGGCGCCAGCCGAGCGCTGCCGTGGATGACGGCTGGGTACGAGCCGAGCCAAGGGTCTTCGGCCAATACCCGGCGCCACGCGGCGATGGCCTCCGCGACGCCCGTCGAGGGCACGTCGAACCGGACGCGCTGGTGCACGTCCTGGACGTCACCGACGAGAGCCCGCAGCGCGGGGCCGCCGGGATAGAAGTACAGGTCGGCCGTCACGCCCGAGCCGGGCACCAGCGACGCATCGAGCGGCATGCCCCGAGACGCGAAGAACAGCACGAGCGCGTACCGGCCCGTCGTGGTTCCGTACAGCCAGACCCGACGCGTCGACACCTGCTCCTCGTCGGAGTCACGCATGCCGATGACCGCCCACGTGTCGGCGACCGGGGTGGTGGCGAGGACGGTGTCCTTGGGCACCGTGAAGCCGATGTGGCTGCGTACGGTGGCGGCCAGTTCGGCGGGCAGGTCCGTACGGGTCCAGGCGCGGCTCAACAGGTGCAGGAGCCCGTACTCGGCGAGCGTGTCGTCGAGCCACGCGCCCGTGCCGCGGGCGCCGTTTCGGCTGCCCATCGGACGGCGGTTGAGGTCGCGGAGCCGTCCCGCGACGCCGGGCACCTGGGCGTCGACCATGCGCGCGGCGAGGTCTCCCAGGGCGCCCGGTCGAGTGTGCGCCAGGCCGGCCGTCACCTGGTCGGCGAGCCAACGCTCCAGCTCCGCCAGTCCGTTCGTCACCCGCTCCTCGCGCTGCTCCGCGCGGGCCCCAGCCGCCGCGACCTGTGCCTCGGTCCTCTCGGCGGGTTCGTCCTTGGGGGTCTTGTCCTCGCCGGCCGCAGCGCGTGTGGCCGACCATTGGGCAGCGAACCGGCTGAGCGTGCCGCCCTCGTCGATGCGACCCTCGGCCCACAGATAGAGGAGCGCCAGCACGTGCTTGCAGGGGAACTTCCGCGACGGGCAGGAGCAGCGGTAGCTCGGCTCGGACACGTCGACGACGACGCTGTACGGGGTCGAGCCGGACCCCTGGCAAGCGCCCCACAGGAGCGGGTGGGCGTAGCCGACATCCGACCACGGCGTGGGGATCGCGAGCCTGCGCCCGGCGACGTCGGAGGCCGAGTCCGGCGCCAGCGCGGTGACCCGCTCCGGACGCCAGCGCTCTCCCATGCGCCGAGGGTAGCGGGCTGTACGGACAGGGCGAGGGCGTCAGGACGTACGTCGCGAGCAGGATTCAGAAGAGTTACACCGCTGTAGTTCTCCACAGCCTGGGGACGAAACTGTGGAGAGCGCCATGGCGCGCCGTCAACGTCAGTCCGACGCCTCGCTTGCCGCTCGGGTGCTGACGTCGAGTTCGTGACGACAAGGTGACGAGGTCCTTGCGGCTCTGGAACGACACGCCGGTGGGCCGTACTCTCGGGGGACGTGAGACTCGACAGACAGTTCCGGACTGAGAACGCGTTGCTGGCCGCTCAATTCCGACGTCGCGGGTCGCTTGTCATGGCCCATCGGGGCACATCTGTGGGCAGCATCCCCGAGAACTCGACCGGTGCGGTGATCGCGGCGGTTCGGTCCGGGGCCGATGTGGTCGAGATCGACGTGACCGGCTCGCGCGACGGCGCGTTCTTCGCCCATCACGACGGCGTCGAAGGCCAGCACCTCTCGACCCACACGAACCTCGCCCTGCTCACCGAGGCGGAGATCGAGTCGGTCAGCCACCGCTGGCTCGACCAGCCCGACCGGCCCGTACGGCTCGAGCGGCTCGCCGCGCTCCTGGAACCTTTCGCGCACACCGAGGTGCTGTTCCAGATCGACCGCTCGTGGCCGTGGTGGCCGGACGTGCTCCACGTGCTGGCTTCGCTCCACATGACCCAACAGCTCATCGTGAAGTGCCCGGCCGCGATGGGAGACGCCGTCGACGCATTGTCGAGGTTGCCGGTGAAGATCCCGTACGTCGCGATGTGCCGAACACTCGCCGAGACCGAGCTGCACCTCGAAAACCCGGACCTCAACCTCATCGGCGTCGAGGTGATGTTCACGGGCAGTGACAGCCCCTTCGTACAGCCCGAGACGATCACCCGCCTTCACGATCTGGGGCTGACCGTGTGGGTGAACACACTGGTGCTGCCCAACGGCGTACCGCTGGCCGGCGAGTACGACGACGAGCGCGCGCTGTACGAGGGACCGGACGCCGCGTGGGGGCCGCTGCTCGACCTCGGCATCGACGTGATCCAGACCGACTGGCCCTGGCTGCTGGCGGCGTGCCGCCATGAACGGGTGGCCTCGCGCGCCTGACTGCAGTCCTTCCTTGGAGGCCTGTCGGCTTCAGCCCTTTGTCTGGCCCTTGCCGGCGCGGGCCTGCGCGGTGCGCGAGCTGTTGGCCGTACGGCCACGAACGATGCCGATGAACTCCTCGATCAGTTCGTGCGGATTGTCCACCAGCCAGGCCAGGCCGACGGTGGTGTGGGGGGCATCGGTGATCGGGCGAAAGACGAAGTCGCGCCGGCTTTGGGACCGTGCGATCGACTGCGGTACGTGCAGCACTGCCTCACCGATCGACACGAGGTCGATGGTGTGGGGCGTGACGACGGTCAGCACTGTCTCGTCGGCCAGGTCGGCAAGGCTCACCTCGTCTGCCGCGGCCGCGAGATGGTCCTTGGACACCCAGGCGACCGGCAGCTCGTCGTACAGCCGAATCAGGTGCAGCCCATCGTCATCGATCGGTAGCCGCACGAAGCACAGCTCCACCTGGCCGTCGGTCAGCACCCGTCGCTGGTCCTGCTCGTCGACATCGATGACCTCGAGCCGTACCCGGGGGAAGCGCTCTGCCCAGATCCCGCGCCACTTGGTCACCGTGACGCCGGACACCTTCCCCACCCGAAGGCTGGGGCGCTG
>DAIPZP010000083.1:1936-7364 GCA_036782155.1 Propionibacteriaceae bacterium | reverse complement strand
CCCGCGAGCACCTCGCTCTTGCGCGGGTGGTGGTCGAAGGCGTGCATGAGCTTCGTGTCGCTGAAGCAGATGCCGCTCGCCTCGATCTTGAGAAGGATCTGCTTCGGCCCGACGGGAGGTACGGGCTTCGCGTGGTTGAGACGCACCTGGTCGACGCCGTAGATCTCGATGGCGTTCTGGATGGCTGGGAACTCAGTCATGAACGGATCTCCTGTCAGTTGAGCATGTTCTGGCCGCCGGTGACCGGAAGGGCCTGCCCGGTCTCGTACTGCTGCTCGATGACGTACGTCACCGCGCGGGCCACGTCGCGGGGAAGACAGCCGCGGCCCATCGGGACCTTGGCCTCGTAGAAGCGGCGCACGTCATCGATCGTCGTGGCACCCGCCACCTTGCCGGCCTGCAGGTACTGCACGAAAAGCCCACGATCCGGGTCGGACCACAACGGCCCGTCGAGGAAGTTGCCGGGGCAGACGGCGTTGACCTTGATGCCGTACTCGATGAGCTCGAGGGCGAACGACTGGGTCAGCCCGATGCCGCCGAACTTCGAACCGGCGTACGCGAAGTTGCGCTTCGACCCCTCGAGTCCGGACTTCGAATTGATCTCGATGATGTCGAAGAGCGTATCCGGGCGGGCCGCGTGCTGGGCGGCGAGAACCGGTGCCACGGCGCGTACGCCGAGGAAGTAGCCGCGGTAGTTGATGTTCGTGACGAAGTCGAAGTCGGCGACGGACTGCGTCATCACGCCGTCCGCGCGGAGCACGCCTGCGTTGGAGATGAACACGTCGAGGCCGCCGAGCTGTCGGACCACCTCGTGGATCGCGTCGATCTGCGAGTCGGGGTTAGAGACGTCGACTCCCACGGCGAGGGTCTTCCCTGCGCCGTACTGGCCGGCGAGACGCTCAGCCTGTGCGGCCGCGCCGTCGACGTTGAGGTCGGCGAGCACGACGGTCGCGCCCTCGGCGAGCAGGGACTCCGCGATGCCGAGACCGAAGCCTTGTGCAGCGCCGGTCACCATCGCGATCTTGCCCGTGAGCCGCCCGGCTGCAGCGCCAGCGGCCACCTTCTGCCGGTACGCCTCGGCCTCCCAGTTCTCGATGAAGCCACGCTGAGCGGGATCCATGACCTGGACGGTGCCGAGCCGGTTGGCGTCGCGCGTCACGCGCAGCGCGTCGGTGAAGACCGCCAGTGCGTTGTCGGCGGCGGCCTTGTCCTTGCCGGCCGCGAAGACGACGGTGTGCGGTACGACGACGATGACCGGCGCCTTCCCGTACGTGGCCTTGAAGTCGGCGACAGCGGCGGCCGCGGTGTCTCCCGCCTCCGCCAGGTCGTCGACCGTGAGCACGCACGGGAGCGAGCCGGCGTAGACGATCTGGTCGGGGATGAGCGGTCCCCCGGCGACCATGGCCGAGGTCGGTCCGGTCTCCGCGCGGACGAGGTCGCTGGCGTCGCTCGCCACGACCGCCAGGCTGTCACCGCCGAGCAGGCCGCGAAGGGTCGGTGCGATGGCGTCGATGAGCGTCCGCGTGCTCGCCTCGTCGGCAGCCGGGGCGGACGGTACCGCGACGATGTCGATCGCTGCCTGGATCATGTCGGTCACCTTGGCCACCTGGGCGGCGATCTCCGCGGCGGTGTCGCCGGAGACGATGATGCCGTGGTTGCGCAGCAGCGTGATCTTTGGCGCGGGCTTGCCGGTACGTGCCGTGTACGCGTCACGTACCGCGGCGATCCCGCGGGCCAGCGGGACACCCGGGTCGATGTAGTCGACGACGATCGCGTCGTCGCCGAGGAGGCGTTCCGCCAGCGCATCCGCGTCGGCGTTGCATGTCAGCGCGTTGGCGGTCAGCGGGTGCAGGTGCAGCACGAGCGGCTCGTCGATCAGGGCGTGGAAGAGGATCTCGACGCTGGGGCGACGGCCGCCGCTGTACGACGGGAGCAACGCCGCTGTGGCCGCGGCCATCACGGGGTCGCCGTCGACCGGGCCGTCGCTCACGAGCGCGTCGAGCAGGGGCTGAAGGTTCAGCGGTACGAGGTCTGCCTTCGTGAGCGTGAGCAGCGGCACGCCGCTGGGCTTGATGTGGAGGACGCCGTCAACCTTGACCGAGGCGTTGCCGCCACCGGCACGCGAGTACTCCGACTCGCCGTACCGGTTGGCCACCTCGATGAGGTCGGCGAACAGTTGATCTGACATCCATGTTTCCCTTCAGCCGCCGATGATGGCGGCACCTTCGGTGACAAGCTCTTCGACGCCCTCAGCGCGGACACCTTGAGCGTCCACGTAGCCGGCTTTGCCCGCCGCGACGCGCGCCTGGTGCGCGGCGACGATGCAGGTTCCCCGCCAGAACGCCGCGCGAGCCGTCGGCGACATGGCCCCGTCCGTACACGCCGGGTCGAACGGGATGCGGTCGGCGGTGTTGTGCTCCGTACCGGCGACGACCTCGATGCCCGCCGCGAGGAATGCCGCCACGTACGTGTCGACGACCGCAGTCTTGTTGCGGATCGGGATGAGTTCGGCAAGGTGGATGCCGCGCTCGACGAGGGCGGCCGCGAGCTGGGCGGCAGGCTCCTCGAACGGGCAGACGGGGTCGACGCCGTCGGCCAGCGTCGGGTAGCACGGGATGCCGCCCATCGCGAGCACGTACGCATAGGCGGCCTCGAAGGACAGGGGCACCTCCGGCGCGAAGCCCGGCGTACCGGCCTTGAGCAGCCGCGAGCGCACCTCGCCCTGCATCCCGACGGCGTCATCGAGGGATGCCTTGGCCGGGGCTCCGTACGCCTTCGCGAGGACGGCAGGTCGCTCGTGAAGAGGCAACGCAGTGATCGCCTCTTCGACGGCGCGCGCGATGTGGCGCTCCTGCAACGAGACCCACTCGACCGGCACGCCAGTGCGGGCGGCGATGTCGGCGGCGATCGCGTCCGCGGAGAGCGGCGTGGTCAGGCCCGCGTCCCGCAGATGCGCGTCGAGGCGCTGCACCATCTCAGCCGCACGTACGTCATTGCCCTGGCGGATCTCGGTCGCCGTGGCGGCCGCCTGCGGCGACTTCTCACGGAACGGGTCGATGCCCTTGCCGCACACGTACATGCGGCCCGGGTTCGCCGGATCGTTGACGCGGATGCCGGCCGCTTCGAGGTCAGGCACCAGCGTGATGAACTCCAGTCCGAACAGCGGCACGATGCCCGCGGCGCGGCACAGTTCGGCGAACCGCCTGTACACCTGCTGGTCGTAGAAGTTGGAGATGCCGATCGCTCGGGCACCCTCAGCGCGCGCACTTTCCACGACGTCTTCCGGGGTGCTGAATGCCGAGAAGTTCGGCGGTACGTGGACGTGGGTGTTGACGATCGGTGTGGTCATGGCTCCTCCTGGCTCCTCCTGGCTACCGGGCGAACGCGCGGCGTTCCGCGTCGGCCCATTGCTGCTGACTGATCCCGAGCACGCCAGGCGAGTAGCGCTTCAGCTCGGAGCTGGCCCGTGCGACCTGACGAAGCTCGGCCAGTCCGCCTGACAGTGCGCCCATGGCACGGGCCTGTACGAGAAGGTTGCCCATCGCCGTACCCTCGACCGGCCCGGCGACCACGGGCAGTCCCGTGGCTTCGGCCGTCAGCTGGCAGAGCAGCTCGTTCTGGGAACCGCCTCCGACGATGTGGATGACCTCGATGTCGCGACCGGCCATGTGGCAGGCGTCACGGATGGCGACCCGGTAGGTCAGTGCGAGCGAGTCGATGATACAGCGCGCGAACTCGTCCTGCGTCCGCGGAGCCGCCTGTCCGGTCTCGGTCGCCATGGCGGCGAGCCGCCCCGGCATGTCGCCCGGGGGAAGCAGCCGCTCGTCGTTCATGTCCACCACGCAGGCCAGCGGCGGAAGCTTGCCGGCGGCGGCGCAGCGATCGGTGAGCGGAACGGCCGGCGTGGTCTTCTCCCAGGTCCGGATCGACTCCGAGAAGACCCACAGGCCCATGACGTTCTTGAGGTAGCGGACCGTACCGTCGAGGCCGAGCTCGTTGGTGAAGTTGAGCTGCCGGCTCTCTTCCGTAAGGACGGGCGCATCGAGCTCGAGACCGACCAGTGACCACGTACCGCTCGAGATGTACGCGAATCGGTCGGTCGTCGTCGGCACCGTCACCACGGCAGAGGCAGTGTCGTGGCCACCGACGGAGATGACCGGTACGGGCTTGGCCAGGCGGAGCGCAGGTGCGCCGACCGTTCCAGGCTCGACGAGTGCGGGGAGAACGCGCTCGAGCGGGAGTCCGTACAGCCGTGACACGTCCGCGATCGTCTCGGCGCTCCAGCGGCGGGTCGCGACGTCGAGCAGGCCGGTCGTCGACGCGATGGTCACCTCGGCGACGCCGACGCCGGTGAACCAGTGGCCGATGAGGTCAGGCAGCAGCAGCACCTGCTCGGTGAGGTCCCAGCCGGGCAGCCCGGCTCCGGCGACCAGCTGGAAGACCGTGTTGAACGGCATCACCTGGAGACCGCAACGGCTGTAAATTCCTGCTGCGGGGATGTCGGCGAAGAGCTTCTCGGGGATGCCATCGGTGCGGGAGTCGCGGTAGTTGTACGGATCCTCGAGCAGTGTCCCGTCGGCCCGTACGCGCCCGTAGTCGACACCCCAGGTGTCGATGGCGACGCTGCTGATCTCGATCCCCGAGTTCTGAGCGACATCGAAGCCCTGCGCCACGGACGCAATGAGTGTGTCGAAGTCCCAGTGAAGCTCGTCGACGCCGTCACGAGTGATGGACACCGAGGGCGTGACGAACCGTGCGGTCTGGCTCAGCTCGATGCGACCGTCGGTGAGTACGCCGAGGATCACGCGTCCACTGCTTGCGCCCAGGTCTGCGGCAGCAAAGGCTGTCGGGCTGGTGTGCGTCATCGCTCCTCCTCGAGCACAGTGCCTGCATCGGGACCGTACAGCGTCCGTCCTTCACAGCGCGAATCGATTTGCTCTGTACGACTGACCCCTGTCACGACCCTTCCGAATTCCTTGACGAAGACTCGTTGGCGAGCATACACTGAATCGATTCATACCCGGCCCTGAGGAGCAAAGATGCCCCAGTTCACTGAGATCGCCGATCGACTGGCGACACTCGAGATCGAAGTCCCTTCGTGGGCGTACGGCAACTCGGGAACCCGTTTCAAGGTGTTCGCCCAGGCCGGCACGCCTCGTACGGTCCAGGAGAAGATCGCCGATGCGGCGCAGGTGCAGAAGGCCAGCGGCCTTGCTCCGGCCGTGGCGCTCCACATCCCGTGGGACAAGGTCGACGACTACGACGCGCTGAATGCCTTCGCCGCCGATCACGGCGTGCGCATCGGCACGGTCAACTCGAACACGTTCCAGGACGAGGACTTCAAGCTCGGCAGCCTGTGCAACCCGACGGCATCGATCCGCGCGAAGGCTGTGCAGCACAACCTCGACTGCATCGAGGTCATGACGGC
>DAIPZP010000083.1:0-1836 GCA_036782155.1 Propionibacteriaceae bacterium | reverse complement strand
GCCGATGACGACCTCATCGTCGGTGCGGCCGACCCGTTCCAGCTGTTCAGGATCCTGTACGAGGTGGTGCGCGGCGGCGGTCTCGAGAACCCCGATGTCACGCTCATGCTCGACCAGTGCCACAACATCGAGCCCCACATCCAGGGCCAGCTCCGGTCCGTGCTGAACGTGCAGGAGATGCTGGCCAAGGTGCTTCTCGTCGACAACGAGGCGCTGGCGGCGGCACAGAAGGCTGGGGACGTACTCGGCGCCAACGGCATCTTCATGGACGCCTTCTACACCGACGTCCGCGCCGATCTCGCCGACTGGCGCGAGTCCCGTGGACTCCCCCGCGACCCGATCGCGACCTTCATCGCGAGCGGCTACCAGGCGGGCATCGAGGCCGAGCGCATCGGCGGCAAGCAGTCCGGCTGGAACTGATCCTCGGGCGAGGCCCCTCCGAGACAAGGTCTCGGAGGGGTTTTCGCTGTCCCGAAGCCTTCCTCCCGCGGAGCGGCGCCTTCGACCGGTGATCCGGAGCACCCGGTAGCCTGGTTCACATGTCCGAAGCCGATCTCCGCAACCTTCGAGACCCGATGCTCGTCATGGCGTTCGGCGGGTGGAGCGATGCTGCCCAATCGGCCAGCGAGGCGGCGGACCATATCGTCAGCCAGTACAACGGGAAGGTCGTCGCCTCGATCGACCCGAACGAGTACTACGACTTCCAGTCGTCACGGCCCATGGTCAGCCTCGACGCCGATGGCGAGCGCATGATCTCGTGGCCGACCACGGAGATCGTGCTGTGCCAGCTGCCGATGCGGGAAGTCGTCGTGATCAGGGGTCCGGAGCCCAACTTCCGGTGGCCGTCGTTCGCCGCCGCCCTGTCAGCGCTCATCGCCGTCGCCGAACCGGAGCTCGTCATCGTGCTGGGTGCCCTGCTCTCGGAGAGCCCGCACTCGCGCCCCGTACCGATCTCGCTCAGCAGCGGCGACGTCGCCGTGCGCGAGAAGTACGGCGCCGAGCGATCCATGTACGAAGGCCCCACCGGCATCCACGGCGTGATGGTCCAGGCCTGCCACGAGGCAGGCATCCCGACGGTCAGCGTGTGGGCCGCGTGCCCTCACTATGTCGCGAGCCCGCCCAACCCCAAGGCGACCCTGGCGCTGCTGACCCGCCTCGAGGATCTCCTCGGTGGCCCGATCGACCTTGGCGACCTGCCCGCGCGCGCCGAGCTCTGGGAGCGAAGCGTGGACGATCTCGCGGCCGACGATCCGGACGTGGCCGAGTACATCTCGAACCTGGAGACCGCGAGCGACGCCCGTGAGCCTGAGCCGTCCGGCGACGCCATCGCCGCCGAGTTCCAGCGCTACCTCCGCCGCAGGGATCAGTAGCCCCACAGCGTCCGCAGGTGGCTTAGTCTTGCTGCCGTGACCACCTCACCGCAGCGCGAACCGACGAACGACCAGCTGTGGGCGCAGCCACCGGCGGACGCAGCCCCGGCCCAGATTGGGCAGGGCGTGGCGCCCTACACGCCGCCATCCCCGGCTCCCGTACCCGTGGCTCAGCCGTACGTACGTTCCGACCGAACCGCGTTCGTCCTCGCCATCGTGTCCCTCGGCATCGGCGTGCCGTTGACCGCCATCGCCTCCAGCATGAACGGCCTCGCTGGGCTGATCATCGCGTGGGTGGGGATCGTGCTGGTCAACGTCGTCTACGGCGCGACGCACCGCCAGCACTGATGCCGCGTGAGGTCAGGAGGCGGACTCGATGATCGCCTTGAGCTGCTCGACGCCGCCCGACAGTACGGTGACGCGTCGCGGCAGGTCCTCGATCCCGGCGAACCTGTCGGGACGCTCC
>DAIPZP010000082.1:0-7456 GCA_036782155.1 Propionibacteriaceae bacterium | reverse complement strand
GGTTCCTGACGAGGACAAACACGACGGAGACCACGACGAAGGCTCCGAACCAGTGCCGGCTCCAGGAGGTCGGCAGCCACTGACGCGACGGAGCCTGAGGGTGACGTACGGCCTCGATCAACCAGCCGACGGAGCGGCTGGCGATCAGTACCGCGACGACGAGCACCAGGGGGTTGGCTGCCCACGCGGCGGCCACGTCACCGCGGATCAGCGCCTCCGCCATATGAGTGCCACCGCAGAAGGGACAGAGCCAGCCGGTCACGGCACGGAACGGGCACGGAAGTCCGAACCCCGTCACGAGGTGTACGGCCCCCACCCCGACGCCGAGCAGGCCGACTGAGCCGACCCGGAAAAGTGCTTCCCGGGGCGAAATTGGCTTCTCGATGCTCCAGTCCATGGCCATGGCAATGCACTACAGTAATCGCCATTGGCACCGTGGGGGCGCTCGTGAGAGCAACCAGATGACCGGGTGCCATACCGTCCTCGAGAGGATCAACGTGAGCAACGAGAACTGGAACGACCCGGCCAAGACCCCGAGCCAGCCCCAGCCGCCCTACGGACAGCCTTCAGCACCTGACCCGCAGGCGCCCCCGGCCACCCCCGCGCCCGAAGGCCCCGGCGCCGGCTCGTACTCGAGCCCCAACTACAGCACGCCGTCGTACACGCCCCCTGCTTACGGCGCCCCCGACGCGGGCCAGGCAGCGTCGCCGGCTTCCGGCACGCCCAGCTACCCCGCGCCCGATCCCACGCCGTCCTACGGCGCCCCGGCCGGCGGTGGCTACACGGCTCCGGACCCGACGCCCGCCTACGGGACACCCGCCAGCGGCGGCTACACCGCTCCGGACCCGACGCCCGCCTACGGCGCAGCCCCCACCTACGGCACCGACCCCAGCGCCCCTGCGTACGGCTCGCCGCCTGCCTACGGGTCCACGCCCTCGGCCGGCAGCTACGGCAGCGCGCCGGAGCCTGCGAGCGGCAGCGGCTACACCGATCCGGCCCAGGGTGCGTACGGCGCCACGGGCGGCTACGGCCAGTCACAGCCCGGCCAGTACGGTGCGGCAGGCTACGGCCAGCCCGCAGCGGGCTACCAGGACCCGAACGCCACTTACGGCGCAGCCCCCACGACGCCCGGCGCTGGCTACCCCAACGCAGGTGTCTCGGCCTACGGGTACGACGCCGGCTACGCCAGCCCGACCCCTGAGCTCGCCTCCTTCGGCAATCGTGCCCTCGGTTGGCTCATCGACTACCTGGCACCGGGCATCGTCTACTCCATCCTGGTTTCCATCATCGGCAACCTGGGCAGCTCGGCCATCGTGGGCCTTCTCACGTTCGTCGTCTGGGTCGCCCTCGTGGCCTTCCTCGTGTGGAACTCCGGCTACCAGGCCGGCACCACGGGGTACTCGCTCGGCCGCAAGATCGCGAAGACGAAGCTCGTCTCCGAGGCGACCGGACAGCCCCTCGGAGCTGGCGCCGGCATCGGCCGTGTCTTCGCCCACCTGATCGACAGCGTGATCTGCTACGTCGGCTGGCTCTTCCCGCTGTGGGACTCCAAGCGCCAGACCATCGCCGACAAGATCGTCAAGTCGGTCGTCGTCGTCGACCCGAACGCGGGTCAGGCCCCGCAGCAGTAGTCACCATCTACGCCACGAAGGCGCCGCCCGTTTCGGGCGGCGCCTTCGTCGTGCTCAGGAACGGTGAACCCTCAGAGGGGCGAGTTGCTGACGGACAAGAACGCCACGAGGCAGGTCACGACAGCGCTGCCCATCAACGCCGCCAGGAATGCCATCACCACGACGAGCCCTCGGCGCGTGAGCTGCCACGTGGGCTCATTGACGGACACCAGGCACGCTGCCGGGCGGACACCAGCCACGTGACGTACGGACAACCCAGGACGCACGGCGTTCGGACCGCTGGGCTTCCGGGCGGCGGCCGGACGCGTCGTCAACGGTCGGGGGGCTACGGTCAGCGTGCTCATCGGTCGTCCTCTCGCTCGAACAGGTGTTCGAAACAGTTCTATGTCATCTCTCGCGCCGAATCAAACATCTGTTCTTTTCGGCGTGTCGCGTCTCTGTCGATCACTACACACGAGACCTCTGACAGTTTTCGCGTGACGACCGGCGCGTTTGTCTGGAGCGCGAACGGGTGGCACGGTGGAGAGGACGACGCGGGCTTCTCAGATGGCCCGATCCCCCTTGATCCAGGAGTGTGTGTTACCGAATGCCGACCTTGTCCCCCAGACAGATCAGCGACGAGCCCCAGCCAGTCCCCACCAGGAAGACACTCGCGGCTGACTCCCCAATTCACCCGGTGAGCCTGCTCGCAGGTGCAGGGTCCGCAGCAGTGGCTGCCGTGATCGGTGGGCATCTCGGTCTGAGCGGTACGGTCATTGGCGCGGCCATCGGAAGCACCGTGGCGGCCGTCACAGCGACCACCATCAGGACTTCCGTGCACCGCAGCCGTGCCGCGGCGATCGCACTCGCGAGCCGCCGACGCACTGGCATCGATCCGGCGCCCGCCGAGAGCGTGGCCGCCGAGCCCGCCGATCCCGCGCCCACGAAGACGCCGTGGAGCGGATGGGCCCGGCGAGGCGTCACGGTAGGGGCGGGATTCGCCCTGGGCATCGCAGCCCTCCTGCTCGTACAGCTGGGACTCGGGCGGAACCTGTCTCCTGGTACCGACCAGCTGCAGTCAGCCGCGGCCAAGGTGGTGGCGGCTGGTCCTACGTCCCGCTCCTCGACCCCGAGCGCGCACCCGACCACCACGGCCACCACCACCGTGACGCAGACGGCACCCGCAACCGCCTCGTCCTCCCCTACCGCGACGCGTACCGCCGATCCGGTGAAGGCTCCGACCGGCAGCCCCGCACCGACCGCCTCGACGATGCCCTCCGCGACCCCGACCCCCAGCGTGGGCATCCCAACACCCTGATCGGCACAACCACGCGACACGCTCGAACAGGTGTTTGATTCCCGTAATCGAACACCGTAGATTCAAGGCATGGCTGACGAGACCGAACCCACCAAGAACCGCCGGCGCGCCCCTGAGGTGAAGCGGGGACGCCCTTCCAACGCAGACATCGCTGACGTCGTTCGACGCTCCAAGCTCGTGACGATGCCCACCGAGGGTGCCGTTGGGGTCGATGGCTTGACCATGAGGCAGCGTCTGCTCCTCGAGGTCATCAAGCGGTCGGTCGAGGAGAAGGGCTACCCGCCGAGCATGCGCGAGGTCGCGAAGATGGCCGGCCTGTCCAGCCCGTCGAGCGTCGCGCACCAGCTCCACCAGCTCGAGGCCAAGGGCTACATCCGTCGCGACCCTAACCGTCCTCGGGCGCTCGACGTCCGGCTTCCCGAGGGTCCCAGCTCGCGTCCGCGTTCGGCGGATCCGCACGCCGATCCCACGGACGTCGACGAGTCTCTGCCTCGCCCCGTCCACGTTCCCTTGCTCGGCCGGATCGCAGCGGGTGGACCGATCCTTGCGGAGCAGCAGGTCGAGGACGTCTTCGCACTCCCCCGACAGCTGGTCGGCGAGGGAGAGCTGTTCCTCCTCGAGGTGCGCGGCGACTCGATGATCGATGCCGCCATCTGTGACGGTGACTACGTCGTCGTGCGTCGCCAGCCCGTCGCGGAGAACGGCGACATCGTCGCAGCGTTGCTCGGCGACGAGGCGACGGTCAAGACCTTCAAGCGCACGCCGGGCCAGGTGTGGCTCCTCCCGCACAACCCCGCGTACGAACCGATCGACGGCAACGACGCGAGCATCCTCGGAAAGGTCGTCACAGTCCTGCGACGGCTCTAGCAGCAGCCCGTACGAGAAGAATCGCTAGAGAAATGAGCGACTTACTCGTGTGGAACGTCTCCAAGGGGTATGAAGGGACCATGAGCGAGAACCTTCGTGACCTGAGCAGCGAGCTCAGTCAGGTGGAGACGGCCATCCACGATGCGCCGTTGTACGCGGATCCGAACAACCCGGGCGCGGGTTTCAGCGATCGGCTCGTCGAGCTGGTGGCACAAGAGGAGAAGGTGCTGGGCCGGATCATCGCCCAGGCCCGACAGGACGTCTCTGCTACGTAGGTTCGAGAGCGTTGGTCAGCCGGCGCAATGCTCCGACAGCCAGGTCATGATCGGTGGTCATCCAGAACGGAGGGATGGACGCGCGCAGGAACGATCCGTACCTCGCCGTCATCAGCCGCGGATCCAGGATCGCCACCACGCCGCGGTCGCTGAGCCGACGCACCAACCGGCCGCTGCCTTGAGCGAGCAGCAGACCCGCATGCGTAGCAGCCACCTGCATGAAGCCGTTTCCGCCCCCGGAGGTCACCGCGTCCTGACGCGCCACCATGAGCGGCTCGTCAGGGCGTGGGAACGGGATCTTGTCGATGAGCACCAGCTGGCAGGTCTCCCCCGGTACGTCGACGCCCTGCCACAGGGACAACGTGCCGAACAACGACGTCGTCGGCTCCTCGATGAAGCGCCGGGTGAGCTCGGGCAGCTGGGCATCGCCCTGGCACAGGACGGTCATGTCGGGAAGAGCTGCACGGACGTGGGAGGCGGCCGCCGTCGCGTTGCGGTGCGACGCGAACAGGCCGAGCGTACGACCGCCCGCCGCGCTGACCAGCTCCACGATCTCGGCCAGGGCCGCGGCGCTGAGACCGTCCCTGCTCGGCGGTGGGAGGCGCGTGGCGATGTAGAGGATGCCCTGCCTGGTGTAGTCGAACGGCGATCCGACATCGACCCCGTGCCATCTCGGCGCTGGACGCGGTGAGTCGCTTCTCCCCGCACTGCCAAGACCGAGCTGCCGGGCCAGCGCGTCGAAGCTGCCACCGATCGTGAGGGTTGCGGACGTGAAGACCGCGGTGACGTCGGGAAGGATGCTGTCGCGGACCAGGCCCGACACATTGAGGGGGGCGACGACCGCCCAGCGCCCCACGCGTTCCCGCTCGGCGACCCAGACGACGTCGTACTCGTTCAGACCTGCCATGCGCTCGGCGACGTCGTACACCTCCTGCACCACGGCCTGCGCCTGGACCCGGGCAGCGTCGAGCCCCTTCGTCGCCGACGCCTTGAAGTCCGACAGGGCGGCCCTGGCCACCTGCCGTACGCGCGCCAGCGCGAGACCCATCGTCGACGCGGCGTCGGTCACGCGCCCGAGGTCGCTGAGGTCGAGGGCCGCCCGGAACGAGTCGGCCGCGTCGAGGAAGTCGATCCCCACGCCGTCCGTCAGCCACGGCAACGCGCGCCTGGCGACGCGCTCGAGCTGCTGGGCGCTGAGCTCGCTGGATGCTGCGCCCGTGACGCGGGAAACCAGCTCGTGCGCCTCGTCGACGATGAGCAGGTCGTGCTCGGGCAGCGCGGTGCCGCCGTGCAACGCGTCGATCGCGAGCAGGGCATGGTTCGTGACGATGAGGTCGGCATCGCGCGCCCTGTCCCGGGACAGCTCGACGAAGCACTCGGCGCCGTACGGACAGTTGGTGGCGCCCAGACACTCCCGCACTGGTACCGAGACCTGCGCCCAGGCCGCGGGCGTGTGCGAGGGAGCGTCGTCACGATCGGCCAGCCCGCCGACCTCAGCCTGCTCCTCCGCCCACTCACGGAGCGCGAGGACCTCGGCGCCGAGGACCGAGTCCGGCGCGGCATCGACGGCGCGCAACGCGCTGGCAAGTTCGCCCGCCGCGATGAGACCCGGCTGCTGCTCCTCGCCCACGCCTTCACGAACACGATGCAGACAGGCGTAGTTGGAGCGGCCCTTGAGCAGCGCCGCCTTGGGACGCTGACCCGTGACCGCTTCCACCGCGTCGATGATCACGGGTACGTCCTTGGTCGCGAGCTGCGTCTGCAACGCCAACGTCGCGGTGGCGACGACAACCCGCGACGACGGCGAGTTGAGGACGTGAGCGAAGGCCGGAGCGAGGTAGCCCAGCGACTTGCCCGTCCCCGTGCCGGCCTGGACGAGAACGTGCTCCCCCGACTCGAACGCCTCGGAGACCTCGCGGCACATGTCGACCTGGCCCGCGCGCGCGCTCCCGCCGATGGACGCCACGGCAGCATCAAGGATGCTGCCAGGGTCGACGACGGGGGGCGATTCCTGATCCACCCTGTCACGCTACCTGAGGCAGGAGACCGCGCAGGGGAGCCATCCCCAGCCTCACGCCGGGAAGCCGGCCAGTTCCCCCGCCAGGTCGTCGTGGACGCGGGCGACGACGCGTGTGCCGTCGCCGGTGTGCTCGACGGTGATCAGCTCGCCCTCGCGGTGGATGCGGTCGATGAGGTCGCCGCGGGAGTACGGGACGAGCGCCGTCACCTCCGAACCGGGGTTCGGCAACCGCTGCTCGATGATGGCTCGTACCTCGTCCAGGCCCTCGCCGGTACGGGCTGAGGCGAAGACGGCCCCCGAGAACCGGGTACGCAACGACTGCAGCATGCCAGAGTCCGCCTGGTCGATCTTGTTGATGACCAGCTGCTCCGCCACATCGCCCGCGCCGATGTCGGCCAGCACCTCGCGGACCGCCGACACCTGCCCGAAGGGATCAGGGTCGGATCCATCGACGACGTGAATCAGGAGATCCGCCTCGACCGACTCCTCGAGCGTCGAGCGGAACGCC
Source organism: Propionibacteriaceae bacterium (assembly GCA_036782155.1). Classification (GTDB taxonomy): domain Bacteria; phylum Actinomycetota; class Actinomycetes; order Propionibacteriales; family Propionibacteriaceae; genus Fen-668. The sequence goes on along the minus strand of DAIPZP010000082.1, from coordinate 858 downwards.
TCGACCAGGTCGTGCGGCAGGTGGCGCACGAAGCCGACCGTGTCGGTCAGCGTGTACGTGCGGCCGTCGGCCGTCTGCGACCGCCTCGTCGTCGGGTCGAGGGTCGCGAACAGCGCGTCCTCGACGAGCACGCCTGCCCCCGTGAGCCGGTTCAGCACCGACGACTTGCCCGCGTTCGTGTAGCCGACGATCGCGACGCTCGGCACCTGGTGGCGCCTGCGTTCCTGTCGCTTGACCTGCCGGGTGCCGTCCAGGTCGCGCAGCTGCTCGCGGAGGTGGGAGATGCGGGTACGGATCCGGCGCCGGTCGGTCTCGATCTTCGTCTCGCCCGGGCCACGGCCACCGATGCCGACACCGCCCGCCGCGCGGCCGCCCGTCTGGCGGGACAGGTTGCCGCCCCAGCCACGAAGGCGCTGGCGCAGGTACTGCAGCTGCGCCATCTCGACCTGTGCCTTGCCCTCTGCGCTCTTCGCGTGCGAGGCGAAGATGTCGAGGATCAGCGCCGTACGGTCGACGACCTTCACCTTGACGCGGTCCTCGAGGTTGCGCAGCTGTGCTGGGCTCAGCTCCCCGTCGCAGATCACCGTGTCCGCACCGGTCGCGATGACGACCTCACGCACCTCGTCGACCTTGCCCCGGCCGATGTAGGTCGCCGGGTCGGGCCGTTCGCGTCGCTGGAACAGCGCGTCGAGCACCTCGGAGCCGGCGGTCTCGGCGAGGGCACGCAGTTCGCTCATCGAGTTGACCGCGTCTTCCTCGCTGCCCGACGTCCACACTCCGGCCAGCACGACGCGCTCCAGACGGAGCTGGCGGTACTCGACCTCGGTGACATCGGCCAGCTCCGTACGCAGCCCGTCG